>DASUJH010000033.1 GCA_036279355.1 Gemmatimonadales bacterium | reverse complement strand
GCGGCCCACCGGTCTTGAGCGGAGAGTCGGGTCTCGAACGCCGGCATCGCGGTGCCCGCGACGCCGATGGCGATGCGGCGATAGAAGTCGAGCGGCGATGCGCCGCTCAGCGCTGCGGCGTCCGTCAGGTTGGCCGGCTTGGGCTCGAGCCCGGCGGCGAGGGGGCCATCGCCGCGCCCGGCGGAGCCGTGACACCCTGCGCAGTTCTCCTGATACACCTTTGCGCCCCGCGCGAGCGACGGCGCGGTGGCCGGAACGTCGACGAGCGACACGCCGAACCGGCTCGCAAGGGCGGCAGTGAAGCGCTGGACGCGGGCGTCGAGGGAATCGGGCAGAGCGGTCGCGCCGACGAGGCCGAGCAGCGAATCGATCGAGGCGATGACGGCCTGGTTGCCGTCTGCCGGCAGAAGACCGGCGCTCCGACGGGCCTCTGAAAGGAAGAGCTTCGCCTCTTCTACTTCTGCGGGTGCCACCACCCGCCCGTTCCTGATTCCCGACCGATACTCCTGCGCGGCAAGAACGGCGGTGGACGCCACCCGCCGAACGGTCGGCGCCTGCGCCGGCCCGCCCTGCGCTTGGAGCACGGCCATAGCCGCCGCGACCACGATCCTAGCACCTGCACCGCTGAGAACCATTTCCAACCGGTTTGCATTAAGGTGCCTGAAAGTAGAGTGCGGCTATCGGATTTGGAAGAGGCGATCGAGTGCGATGCCGGCAAGGGATCGGGCAGCTACGGAAGGTGCCGCCACCACGCCTGGGCGAGTCCGCGGAGCGGACCCAGCACCGGCAGATAGCCCCCGAACACAAGCCCCAGGTAGGCGGCGACGATGAGCACGCCGGCCGTGGCGATCCAGAGCCAGCGCGTCGGCCGGCGCCAGGCGCGCACCCGCTCGACCTCCGCTGCCCAGGCGGTCTGCTCGCGATCGGCCGCCGTCTCGAGCGCGAGCCACGCCGACTCGAGCCGGCGTGCGGACGCGGTGAGCGCATCCCGCCATTCGGCCTCCGCTGCGGCGCCGCGCGCGCCGGGCGAAATCGCGGCCGGAACCGTCCTCTCCAGCGCGTCGAGGCTCTGCACGAACGCGAGTCCGCCGCTGCCCAGCCGGCCGGTCAGCGCGCGGCGATCGGCGTCGGTGAGCGCGAGCGCAAGGCGCCGCTTGCCGGGGAGCCGGGCCTCGGATGCGGCCGCGTTGAGGCGGGCCTCGATGATGCCGGCGAGACGAGCGGTCGCCGCGCGCACGGTGCGCTCCCACTCGGAGAGCCAGGCGACGCGGTTGAGCGATGCGATGGCGCCCGCGCGGTCGCCGGCAGAGGCGAAGCCGCGCGCAGCGCCGGCCAGCTCGAAGAGGCGCGTCGCCAGCTCGAGCCGCAGATCGTCGAGCCGAATCCACCGGCCGGGCGGTGGCACGGCATCGGGCGGCGCGCACAGGTGGCCGAGCGACGGACCCAGCTCGGGCACTCGCAAGCCACCACCCGGTTCGGAGGCCTCTGGGGCGACCGGCTCCGCGTTGGTTTTGTCGGCCACGGTCAGGCGAGAATCGCGTCGAGCACGCGCCCGGTGTCCGCGAGATCCTCGAACACCGCGTGCGGATGGCAGGCGGCCAGCTCGGCTGCGGTGAAGCTCCCGGTGGCGACGCCGACGGCACGCGCGCCGATATTGCCGCCGCAGGCGATGTCGGCCGGGGTGTCGCCTATGATGACGACATCGCTGCCCTCGGGTGTTCGGCCGAAGAGCGGCGCGGCGCGCTGGGCGGCGATGGCCGGCAGCTCGGGCCGGTCGGCCGCGTCCGAGCCGAAGGCGCCGATCCGGAAACGCGCGGGGTCGATGCCGGCCGCCCGCAGCTTGAGCGCGGCGCCGCGCGCGAGATTGCCGGTGAGGAGTCCGAGCACGACGCCGTCGTGGGCCTCGAGCCGGTCGAGGATGGCGGGAAAGCCGGGCATGAGCCGGGTGCCGATCGTCACTTGGAGCTCGCGCTCGAGCAGCGCGACGTAGCGCTCGCAGAGGGTCCGCACGCGGCCGGCGTTGTGCGGCGGGTGGTGCCCCGCGGCCGTCAGCAGCTCGGCGATGATCTGGGGATCGGTCTTGCCGTCGAATCTGATCCGCTCGAAGGCGGCGTGATCGCCGATCGCCTCACCGAGGGCGGCCGTGATCGCGCGGCGGCCGGCGCCGGCGGTGAGCAGGATGGTGCCGTCGATGTCGAACAGCACGAGCTTGTGGCTCATGGCGCGAATGGTACCGGCCCGCCGCTCACGGCGCGATACGGCGCACGCCGGCCAGCCGCTCGCGCAGCACCGCCGCGCGGGTGCCGGGGCCCCAGGGCTCGCGCACCACGCCGCCGCGCGCGAGCGTCGCGTGGACCAGCATGTGATCCGCCGCGGCAAAGGCGACGTGGTTGATGTGGGTGCCGGATTCGCTCCGGAAAAAGATGAGATCGCCCGGGCGGATGGCGGCCGCGTCCACCGGAGCGCCGGCCCCGATCTGCTGGGACGAGTTGCGCGGCAGCGCCACGCCGCGCGCGGCGAACGTGGTCTGCACCAGGCCGGAGCAGTCCACACCCCACGGCGTGACTCCGCCCCACTGGTACGGCGCCCCCATGAAATGCAGCGCGGCCCACTCCTCGGGCGGGAGCCGCCGCGCACCTGCCACGATCTCCGCGAGCGGGCGGACCGATCCACGAAGCACGCGGCCTTCGCGCCCGTCGGGCAGACCGACCTTCGTGTCGCCCGCGCCTCCAGCCGCTCCCAATCGCACACGCGCCCGCAGCGGCAGTCGCGCCGTGGCACCATCGGCGTCGATCTCGGCGCCCTCGCTGTACCCTGCGGCATCGGCCGCCCAGCGCGCCGCGTCGGCATCGGCCAGCTCGCGCAGGTAGCCGCGGTGAGCCCAGCCCCCGTAGCCGTCGGTGTGTCCGCGGAGGAGCCGCCAGTCGCCGCGGCTCTCGAGCACGGCGGCCGTCTCGCCCAGGACGAGCTGGCTCACCTGCTCGGCACGCACCGCGGGCTCCGCGAGGAGCGGTGCGAAAGCTGCGACGGCGACGGCGGTGGTGGTCAGGTGGTCGACTGGGCCTTGGCGGAGCACGCGGCGCAGCGGGTCACGCCGCGAAAGGTGCAGATGAGGCAGATGAACGTCCCGCAATCCGTGCAGGGGTAGCCCTCGGAGGCGCGCTCCTCGCGGTCGCAGGCGCGGCAGCGCATCGCATCGTGCTCCTTGACCTCATGCTCGCCCATGCGACCTCCTCAGGCCGAGATGCTGTACCGCTTGATCTTGTTGATGAGCGTCGCACGGGAGATACCGAGCTCGAGCGCCGCGCGGGTGCGGTTGCCGCTGTGGTGCTTGAGCGTGCGCTCGATGTGCTGCCGCTCGAGATCGTCCAGGCTGAGCGGCGTGTGGCGCCGATCGCCGATGCCGGGGCGGGCGCGGAACTCGCCGGGCAGGTGCTCCACGCTCAAGGTCTGCTGCCCCCGCCCCAGGATCATCGCGCGCTCCAGCACATTGCGCATTTCGCGCACGTTGCCGGCCCAGGCATAACCCAGGAGCCGCTCGAGCGCTTCGCTCGAGAGCACCGACGGGCTCTCGGGCAGCTCCTTGCTCAGGTCGTTCAGGATCCGGGTGATGAGCGCGAGGCGGTCTTCGCGCGAGCGCTCGCGGAGCGGCGGCAGCGTGAGCGGCATGACGCTCAGCCGGTAGTACAGGTCCTCGCGGAAGCGGGCCGCCTCGACTTCGGTCTGGAGCGTCTTGTTGGTCGCGGCGATGAGGCGCACGTCCACGGTGAGCTCGCGGGTGCCGCCGAGGCGCCGGAAAGTCTTGGTCTCGAGCACCTTGAGCAGCTTGGGCTGCAGCTCGGGCGCCAGGTCGCCGATCTCGTCCAGGAAAATCGTCCCGCGGTCGGCGATCTCGAAGAGACCCTGCTTGCGGTCCTTGGCGTCGGTGAACGCACCCTTCTCGTGCCCGAACAGCTCGGAGTCGAGGAAGGTGGCGTTGAGGCCCGCGCAGTTCACCTCCACGAACGGCGCGCGGGCCCGCGGACTCAGGTCATGGATCATTCGCGCCACCCAGCCCTTGCCGGTGCCGCTCTCGCCGTTGAGGAGCACCGTGGTCCGCTCGCTCTGCGCGAGCAGCGAAACCTGGTGCCCGAACTCCTGCATGGCCGAGGAGCTGCCGAGGGAGTCGAGGCCGTGGCCGGGGGCGCTCTGCTCCAGCAATGCCTCGTTCACCCGGCGGAGCCGAACCTTGTCGGCGACGCGCGCGGTGGCGGCGGCCAGGTGGGCCATGTCCACCGGCTTGGTGAGAAAATTCTCGGCACCGAGCTGCATGGCACGGACGGCGGTGGAGACGTCGGTGTTGCCGGTGAGCAGGATGACGGCGGCGTCGCGAAGCCGAAGGTGCTCGAGCACCTCCATGCCGTCCATGCCGGGCAGGCGGAGGTCGAGGATCACCACCTCCGGGCGCAGGCGCTCGAAGGTGGCGAGCCCGGCCTCGCCGCTCAGCTCGCGGGTGACTTCGTATCCCACCCGCTCGAAGTAGCTGCCGATGGCGCGGAGCACATCGACATCGTCGTCAATCAGGAGAACTGAATCAGCCATCGACACCACGTCCAGCCGCTCTCCCGGCTGGGAGGAAAACGATTGCGGGGATGATCCCTATGATCCGCGAGCAGTTGTGAAACTAGTACCGGCTGTCAAAAACGGGAACACCCCGGGCCGGGCCTCGGCGCCCGGCCCGACCGTGCTGATCACGCCGCGTCCGGTGCGACGACCTTGATGGCCCCAGGCACCACGGTGGCCGTGAACGGGGTCTCGCCCGCCAGCTCGCCGTCGAGCTGCACCGGTTCCGGTGCGAGCGTCTCGACCCGGATCTCGCGCCCGCGGGCGTGCCCCACGTACGCCTCGGGGCCACCGGTCGACGGCGTTTCGCGGAGGAGGTCCCAGATGGCCCGGACACTCTGGCCCACGGTGTCGGCACGCATGACGACCACGTCGAGCAATCCGTCGTCCGGCACGATGCCGGAGCGGAGCCGCACCAGCGGCGGGATGATCTCGCCGCAATTGGCGATGAGGAGCATTGCGGCGGTGGCTTCGTACTCGACGCCGTCCACCGTCACGCTGTGCGGCGTGCTGCGCACGTCCCCGATCAGCCGCAATGTCGTCGCCACGTACGCGGCCATGCCCCAGCGCCGCTTGTGATGGGACGCGGTGCCGGCCATGACCCGCGCGTCCATGCCGGCGCCGCAGCAGACGGCGAAATATTCGGTGCTGCCGGGGCGCTGCATCCGCCCGAGATCGAATGGGCGCGCGCGCCCCCGCGCGAGCACGCGGGCGGCGCGCGCCGGCGACGTGGGGATGCGAAGATTGCCGGCCAGCAAGTTGCCGGTGCCGCCGGGGATCACGCCGAGCGCCACCTCGGTCCCCACGAGCGCGGCGGCAGCCTGCATGGTGGTGCCGTCTCCACCGAACACCGCGACCACGTCCACGCCGTCGCGCACGCCCTCTTCGGCCAAGCGGCGCGCGTCGCCCGGGCCCCCCGTGGCGCACACCTCGGCGTGCCAGCCCGCCGCGCGCAGCGCCCGGCGCACCGCGTCCATCGCGAGCGGCGCGGTGCGCGCGGCGGCCGGGTTGGTGATGATGAGCGCGCGCGCCACCCTCAGAACTCCCGCTGCCAGAAGAGGTCGGCGCCGATCTGGTAGCTGTTGTTGAGCTTCGTCGCATTCCCGGGTATGCAGGAGCTGAACGTGGGCTCGAAGCTCGTCTGCGCCCGCCACGCGCGGCTGAAGTGATACTCGAGGCTCGCGCCGAAGTTGACCGTGCTCGTGGTCGTCTGCTGGCCGGAGCAGTACCCGGCGTTCAGGGTGACGAACGTCTTGGGGCCGATGCGCCACCCGAACGCAAGACGGGTGAGCGATGCGGCGCCGCCGCCCACCTGCGCCAGCCCCGGCTGAATCTCGACGTAGTCGATCGGCACGCCCAGGTCCGAGATCAACGCGCGCTCCAGCTCGCTCGACGCGGCGCTCGCGAGGTACGACTGCGCGAGACTCAGCGCCTGCTGCTGCCCGAAGGTGGCCGCCTCAGACGCCGGCACGCCGGTGACGAGATACGACAGGAGGTCGGTCTCCGAGAGCTGCCCCGCCGCGGTGCTCTCGAGCGAGAGCTGGGGTGCTCGGAGCGTGCCGGTGATGTGCGCCGTGATCGGAATCTCGTCGCCCTGCCGGCTTCGCACCGTGTGCTCCGCCGCGATATCGAGCTCGGCGTTGAGATCGGGGGTGCCGAAGTAGCGCACCGTTCCGTGGTCGACCGTGAAGTCGCGGGTGATCGGCGGAATCTTGAGCGTATAGATGCCGCGCACGGCCTCGAGCGTGCCCGCCGGGCGGTACTCGCGGCGGACCTTGTTGAGCGTGAGCTGGCCGGTGAGCTGGATGTTGGCCTCGTTGGAGCGGAGGAACACGCCGTTCCCCATGTCGAGCCGGAGGCTGTCCACCCGGAGGGAATCGAGGAAACGGTTCTCGAACCCGGTCCCGAGATTCTGCTGGCGGATGAGCGTGGTGTCGACCAGGTCGGCGATCGAGGGATCGGAGAGGTCGATCACGCTCTTGTTGACGAGGTCGGCAAAGTAGAGCACTCCCTGATCCACGGTGGCGTGCCCGGTGGCCGTGGCATTGAGCACCGGTCCCCGCAGCTCGACGTGGCCGCTCACCGTGGCCGCGAGGAAGTTCCGGATGTCCAGCATGCGGAACTGGTTGGCCTCGAGGTCGAGGTGCAGCAGCGGGCGCGAGAGGTTCTCCAGCCGGATGCCGCCCGTGATCTCGAGCGTGCCACCGCCGCTCGTCACCAGTGCGTACGGGATGAGCAGTGAGTCGCGGCGGAACTCGGCGCGCCCCAGAATGGCCGCGTAGCGGACGCCGATGCCCGGAATCGTCATCGCACCGCGGCTCACGCTGGCCGAGCCGCTCACCTGCGGATCGTCCCAGGTCCCTTGAATGGTCGCTTCGGCCACGAGCTGGCCCTGGACGTCGCGGATTCCGCTCGAGACCGCTTCGAGGATGCTCAAGTCGGCGCTGTCGGCGCGGGCCCGCACGAGCAGCGGCCCCGGCAACTGGCGCCGGGTCGCGCCGGTGAGTGCGAGGTCGAGCGGCAGCTCGCCGTTCACCTCCACGACCTCGTTGCCGGTCCGGAAGATGCCCGCGTGCGCGTGCAGGCGCCGATCGGCGTAGTCCACGATGGCGTGCGCGAAGGGCGCGTGGAAATCACCCAGGATCAGATCCTCCAGCCACGCCGTGCCCTTTACCACCGGCATTCGCGCCGTGCCGGCCAGCCGGAGCGAGGTGCCGAGCACGCCGGAGACACCCGTGGTGTCCTTCTGCAGGAGGCCATAGAGATCGCGCACGCCGACGCCGAACGCCTCGATCTCGACCGCACCGGCGCGCTCGCCGGGCACGCGGCCGCTCAGCCTGATCCGGCCCGAGCCGTCGGTCGCGTTGAGCGTCACGGGTGTTACGGCCGGCGCCGAATCGCTGAGCGTCACCGTGGCCGGCGCGGCGAGCCGCCACGCGTGCGCGGCCAGGCGCGCGGTGAGGGTGTCCACCGCCACCACCTGAATGCCGCCGCGGGTCGAGTCGCGCTTCCACCAGCGACCCTGGGCCGCGAGCGAGGACCGCACGCCGGTCCCGATGGTGACGCCGCCGGTCCACCCGAGCGAATCGGCCCAGCCCGAGACGGCGGCGGTAGCGTCGTGAAAGACACGCTGGCCCCACAGAAGCGAATCCACCCGCGCGCTTCCGGTCACGCGCGGCCGCACGCCGCCATCCCACGCCGCCGCCATGGTGGCCGCGGGCGTCCGGAACCGGCGCCACACGAGGTCCCGCCCAGCCGCCGTGCCGTTCATCGCGAGCGAATCGAGATTGCCCGAAAGGAGCACGGTGCCGCTGGCGGCGCCGCCCAGCGGTCGCGAGTCGGCCGCGGTGTCGGGGGCGAGCCCCGTGGCGCTCGCGAGGAGCGAATCGAAGATGCCGAGGCTGTCGGCGGTGAAGGCGAAATGCATGCGGCCATCGTGCGGCGGGGCCCAGCCGAGTGTGCCGCCGCCCTGCACCGTCACGGCCGCGGCGCGAAAGGCAAGCGTGTCGAGCGCGATGACGCTGTCGTGCACCGCGCCGCGTGCGGTGAGCGTGTCGAGCAGATAGTCGCTCACTCGGCTGCGGGTGAGCGCCAGCATGAACTGGCCCTCGGGCGCACGCGCCGAATCGGCGGTGCCGGTGAGCACCGCCGTGCCGTTGAGCAGCGTGGGCGGGCCGGTGTCGCGCACGGCCGCGAGGTTGAGCGAACGGAAGTTGAGCCGGAGCCCGTCCGCGCCCCAGAGCGGCGGCAGCACCGTCGCGTGGCCCACCGCTTCGATGGTGCCGATCTCGCCGCTCAGCGACGCGTTGACGGCGAGATCGGCAAGGGTGCCGTCGAGCCGGACGCGGCCGGTCACCGAGCCCCGCGCGGTGAGCGACGGAAAGGCGCGCCGGATCCCGGCGAACGAGAGCGGCTCGAGCGCCACGTCGGTGGTGAGGCCCAGCGTGTCGCCGCGGGTGTCCAGCGTGACGGTGCCCTGGAGCTCGCTCGGCGGCCGCCCGTCGTCCTGCTGGCGCGCGGTGCCGGCGAAGGTGACGTCGTGCAGCGGGCCGTCGAGCGTGCCCGAGGCCGCAAGCCGGCCGGGCAGGATCACCGCCGGCGCCAGCCGGCGCACGGTGCCCAGATCCACGTCCGATTGGCGCACGGCAAAATTGTCGAACGCGAGTCCCGCCTTGCCGCCGAGCGCCACGCGGCCCTCGCCCTCGAGATGACTCACCGGGTTGCCGGCCACCTTGGCATCGGTGAAATCCCAGTCGAGCCGCACGTTCAAAGCGTCGAGGAACCCGGAAGCTTCGAGCGAGCCCGTGACCGTGCCGTAGAACGGCAGTCCCGGCGCGAACGGGCGCACCTTGTCGACGTCGAGGTTGCGCAGGGTGACGTGCAGGTCGCGGGCGCCGATCCCGCGGCGGTGGTCGTCAACGAAGGTGAGCCCGCCGTCGATCCGCTCGTCGCCGTGCCGGAGATGAAGATCGGTGATCACGTACGCGGTGCGCGTGCCGCTCTCCGAGTGCGCGGCGACAACGGCGCTGCCGGTCATGTCCGGAAACTTGGGCGAGATCCAGCGCAGATCGGCCAGGCTCGCCTGCGGGGCGACCACCTCGAAATCGTAGAGCGCGGTGTCGCGCGGCCAGGTGACGGCCCCGCCGCCGGAAAACCGCGTGTGTGGCAGCGCGCCCCGGCTCAGGCTGAAGACGACGCTGTCGTGCGGAAAGCGCACCCGGCCCGCCGCGTCGCGCACCTCGATCTGCGGATCGCTCACGTAGGCGGCCAGCGTGTCGAGATCGAGCGCGAACGCCTGGCGGTCCGGCGTGCTGATCTGGATGCGCGGCAGGGCGGCGGTGAGCTGTGCCAGCTCGATGACGCGCCGGAGCCCTTCGGGGCTCGACTCGATCCGCCGTCCCGGCTTGGCGCGCTCCGCCGCGAGCGTGGAATCGCGCTCGCGCTGGGTGTCGACCGAGGGGGGCGGCGACCAGGGCGTTGCGAGCCGCAGCGTGCCATGCCGCACCCGCACGTCGTTGAACACGATGAGCGGTGACGTGTTCCCCTTCGTGCGGCCCAGCCCGAGCACGTCCTCGTAGTTCATGCGGCCGTTGCGGTGCTTGATGATCTGAAGCACCGGCTGGTCGACCTGCAGCCGGCTCAGGACGAACCGCCCCGCCAGCAGGTTGGGCAGTCGATAGCCCACCCGCACCTTCGGCAGCGCGGCGAGGAGCACGCCGTTGGTATCGCGCACCACGAGGTGCTCGATGGTGAGATCGTAGAGGAACGAGCCGGAGATCGAGCCCACCTCGATGCTCCCGTTCAGCGCCCGGCTCAGCTCGCTCGATACGGTGCGCGCGAGGAGATCGCGCCCGGGCGGTGTCAGCACGAGGGCGGTCGCCACGCCGAGCACCGCGGCGATGGTGCCGAGCAGGGAAACGAACAGAAAGTGCCCGAGCACCCGGCGCATCAGAACGGCTGGCCCACGGAAAATTGAAAGGTGAGCGGCAGCCCGAGAAAGCGGTTGCGGCGGTCGATCGAGTACTTGTCCTGGATCAGCGTGAGGCTGCCGTCGGTGTTCGACTGGTAGAGCGCACCCTGCGAGAGCGCGTAGCCGTTGTACGCCACGTCGAGCCGCGCCGGACCCAGCGGCGTCGCGACGCGGAGCCCGATGCCCGGCGTAATGCGGATCTGGACCGGGCTCACGTCGGTGCGCCCTCGCTCCCAGAGGCCGCCGGCATCGACGAACGCCGCCAGCCGCATGCGGGTGGGGAAGATCGGCGAGGGCACCCTGAGCTCGGCGTTGCCCACCACGAGCGTGTTGCCGCCGGTGGGCGCCACCTGCACCGAGTCCTGGCTCAGCGCGGCGACCGAGCCCGCGTTCATGAGCGTGCTGTCGCGCACCACATACACCACGGGCCCCAGCTCGTTGCGATTGAACCCGCGCACGTCGTTGGGACCGCCGGCGTAGAATCGCTGCTCCGGCGGCACGAACGAGTTGGTCTGCGAGCCCACCGCGACCGAAGGCGAAAAGATCAGCCCGCCGCGGAGCCGCCAGGTAAACGTCACGTCACGCGACACCGGCCGGTACCAGGCGATGTCGCCCAGGACGCGGGTGAACTGCTGCAGCGGCGAGGAACCGATGAGCCGAGACGCCCAGGTGGTCTCGATCGTGGCGTTGTAGCCGCGGGTCGGATTGAGCGGGCTATTGGCCCGCGGCCACGCGATGCGGCCGGTGAGCGCCGCGAGCAGCCGCCGCTGCCGGAGCTGGCTGATGATGTCCGGGGTACAGGCGTTGAAGAACGCGCAGAAGCTCGCCGGCGTCGCCTCGGTGCGGCCGTAGGAGAGGGTGTACACCAGCGATACCGGCAGCCGCCGCCGCGTGCTCACGCGGGTGAGGTCGAGGCTCGCGCCCACGTCCTCCCGCAGATACACCTTGAACTCCGACCGCCGCTCCGCAAAGAGCGAGAGCGAGAGCGTGTTGTAGGGCGAGAGGAAGGCGGGATGGCGCACGGTGGCGGTCAGATTGTAGTTGACCTTGGACGAGCCGACGGTGTCGTCGCGCGCGGCGGTGCACAGGTTGTCGCGCAGCCCGAAATCCACCGGCCGCCCTACCCCGATGCGCGATGCCTGCCCCGACAACTCGAAGACGCGCCCGGCGCCGAGAAAGTCGCGCGCGGTCCACGACGCGGTGGTGCGGAAGCACTCCTGCGTGGCGTACCCCACGCCCGCGCCAATCCGGTAGGGTGGGCTCTCGCCCACCTGCACCAGGACGGGAACGGAATCGTCCCCCGGCGTCCAGCGGGACGAGTCCACGGTCACGGTGGCGGCGCGGACCAGATCGCTCTTGTACAGGTTGCGCTGGCTCGCGAGCAGCGCATCCTCAGAGTACGGGCGACCCTCGCGCGCCGTCAGGAGATCGCGCACCACGTCCGGATCGAGCCGCTGGGTGCCTTCGATGCGTGCCGCGCCGAAGACGGCGCGGTCGCCGGGCCGCACGTCGAAGCTCACCGTGGCGGTGTACGTCTCGCGGTTGCTCTCGAATCCCGGAAAGACACGGGCAGTGGGGCGGCCCCGGTTCCGGAGCCGCTGGCCGATCGTGTCCGCGCTCAACTGCATGAGGTAGCGGTTGAAGGGGTCGCCCTCGCGAAGCGGCAGGTCCCCCACCGCTGCGTGCCGGAGGCGCTCGGAGACGGTGTCGAGGCCGGTCACCGCGATCGAGGTGACCAGGATGGGGCGGCCCTCGGTGATCTTGAAGGTGATGTAGACGTTCTCGGGATCGCGCCGCACCAGGGTATCCACCTGAACGTCGGGATAGCCGCTGCGCTTGTAGAGCACCTCGAGCCGCAGCACGTCGCGCCGGAACTCCTGCTCGTCGAAGTATCGCTTGGCGCCGAGCCCGATCCAGCGGAAGAGCGGAAAACGCGCGAACCAGCTCGAGTTGGTCGTGCCGATTGCCGCAGCGAGTGTGGCGCTGCCGATCGCATGGTTGCCCTCGAAATCGAGCTGGCGGACTACGCGCGGCGCCTGGGCGGCCGAAGGCAGCTCGGCGGGCTGCTGCGCCGGGGCGGCGCTCGGCATCAAGAGAAGCGTGCCTGCGACGAACGCACCCGCCGCCAGCATCGAAGGCGGATGGATCACCGGTCGGGACGAGGAGGGTGACTCGGAATGCGGCACTCCGTCGGAGGGAGACCGGCGCGTCGCGCCCGCGCCGGCAATTGACCTTGTGACCTAAGCTCGGTAGTTTGACCGCCTTACACCCCCGTGTCAACGCCGCGGCCCCGCCCTCTCGGGCCCGCTCTCGGCCCATTCCGCGCTGCATGCGACGATCTCTCGCTCGACGACTGTCGGTTCTGCTCCTTGCCCTCTCCGCCTGCACCGGCGAGTCGGCCGGCGGTCCCGGGACGCTCAACTACTACTTCTCTCAGGACCCCCGCTCGCTCGATCCCGCCCTCTCGACCGACGTGCCCACCGGTGAGCTGGCCGCGCTCCTGTTCGACAATCTGACTCAGTTCGATCCCGATGGCCGGCTCGTGCCCGGCCTCGCGCGCACCTGGGAGGCGGACTCGACCGGCCGGACTTACACCTTTCACCTGCGGCGGGACGCGGCATTCCAGGACGGGCGGCGGATCGGCGCCCGTGAAGTCCGCGCGTCGTTCGAGCGCGCGCTCACCCCGAATGCCGCCGGCGGCCGGCCCCTGCCGCTGCTCCCGATCGAGGGCGCGAGCGCCTTTGCGGCGCACAAGATCGACTCGGTGCCGGGCATCCGCGCGCTCGACGACTCCACGCTGGTGCTCACACTCGAGGAGCCGCTCAACTTTTTTCCCGAGCTGCTGGCGATGCCGGTCGCGGCCATCGTCCCGACGCCGGTGCCCCAGGATTTCGACCAGCACCCGACCGGCAGCGGACCGTGGCGCTTCGTCTCCTGGTCGCACGACGACCGGATCATCCTCGCGAAAAATCCGCACTGGTGGGGCGGTGCGCCGCTGATGGACACGCTGCAGATCCGCATCGTTCCCGAGCCGCTCACCTGGGCCGCCGAATACGAGTCGGACCGGCTCAGCGTGGCCGAAATTCCGGTGGGCGAGACCCGGCGCTGGGAGGAGCAGCACGCGGCCGAGCTGCAACGGCGGCCGGCGCTCCGCGACATGTATATCGCGCTCAACACGACCCGCGGGCCGCTGCGCGATGCGAGGGTGCGGCGCGCGCTCAACCAGGCGGTCGACGTGCAGGCGGTGCTCGCCACCGTCATGGCGGGGCGCGGCGTGCGCGCGGCCGGCGCGATCCCGCCCGGCATCGTGGGCTACGATTCGACCCGCGCGCCGTACACGTACGATCCCGCCGCCGCCCGGAAGCTTCTCGCGGAGGCGGGATATCCCAACGGCTTCAGCGTGAAGCTCTGGCGAACGCCGCGGGCCGAGTACGCCCGCGTGGCGCAGGCGGTGCAGCAGGGGCTCGGCCGGATCGGGGTCAATGTCGAGATCGTCGAGCGCGACGCCGCGAGCGCCCGCGCTGCCGCCCGCCATGGCGACGCCGACCTCTTCCTCACCGACTGGTACGCCGACTATCCCGACCCCGAGAACTTCACCTATCCCCTTTTTCACTCTCGCAACCGCGGGATCGGCGGTAACTACGCCTTCTACTCCGACTCGGCGCTCGACAGCCTGATCCTGGAGTCGCGCGCCACGGGTGATTCGGCGAAGAAAGCGGCGCTCGCCCGCGAGATCGACGCCCGCGTATTCGCGGCGGCGCCCTGGATCTTCCTCTGGTTTCCGGTCGATCTCTGGGCCGTGCGCCCCGATATCGAGGGCTGGCGCATCCCGGCCATCTACACGGGGCAGCGGTGGACCGAGGTGCGGCGCGTGACGGCGCCGGCCGTCGCTACTCGCCCCACGCGGCGCCCGCCGTAATGCGCTACCTCGCATTCAGGCTCGTGCAGCTCGTGCCGACGCTCTTCGGCGTGCTGGTGGTCACCTTCGTGCTGCTGTACGTGGCACCCGGCGATCCGGTGCAGGCCATGGTGGGCGAGCGCGCTGATGCCGAAACTATCGCCCGCCTCCGCGCCGAGCTGCACCTCGACGATCCGGTGCCGCTCCAGTTCGTGCACTACGTGGGCGGCGTGGTCCGCGGCGACCTCGGCACCTCGTACATCACCCGGCGCCCGATTCTGGGCGATCTCATCGAGCGGTTCCCCGCGACCCTCCGGCTCGCGGGCGCTGCGATGCTCTTCGCCGTACTCGCCGGCGTCTCGATCGGCATCTGGAGCGCGTGGCACCCCGGCGGGTGGGCCGACCGGCTCACCGCCCTCGGCGCCTATCTCGGCATTTCGTTTCCGGTGTACTGGGTGGGACTCCTGCTCATCCTGGTGTTCGCGGTGAACCTCCGCTGGTTCCCCCCGTCGGGGTACGGCGGCATCATCTATCTCGTCCTGCCCGCGCTCACCCTCGGGATGCGCTCGGTTGCATTTCTCTCGCGCATGACGCGCGCGGCCATGCAGGAGGTGCTCCAGAGCGACTTCGTGCGAACCGCCCGCGCGAAAGGACTGGGCGAGATCGCAATCGTGCTGGGCCACGGCTTCCGCAACGCGTTGCTCCCGGTCCTCA
The DNA here is from genome assembly GCA_036279355.1 of Gemmatimonadales bacterium. NCBI lineage: Bacteria > Pseudomonadati > Gemmatimonadota > Gemmatimonadia > Gemmatimonadales > Gemmatimonadales bacterium. Next base: position 44,680 of record DASUJH010000033.1, on the reverse strand, counting down.
CCGTGCTGGGCCTGGACTTCGGCAGCTATCTCACCGGCTCGATCCTGACGGAGACGATCTTCTCGTGGCCGGGCGTCGGCCGCTACGTGCTCACGGCGATCGAGAAGAGGGATTTGCCGGCGGTGCAAGGAAGCATCCTGTTCTTGAGTCTGGTGTTTGTCCTGGTGAATCTGGCGGCAGACGTGCTGTACGCCACGGCTGATCCGAGAGTGGAGTATGACTGAAGGGGGTCAGGTGGGCGGTAGGGGCGGTAGCGTTTGGCGGACGGGCGGTCAGGCGGTCAGGAGCAGCGCTCGCCGAGTCCTTACCGCCTTTACCGCCCTTTCCGCCGCTACCGCCTACCTTGCTGCCACGCCCGCCAACGCGCAGGCCACGTCTGCCCCTGCGCGCAGCGACCTCACTCGCGCGCTCGACAGGCGCCTGGACTCCTCACCTTTCAACCGAGTCCTGTGGGGTGTGGCCGTGGTCGACGAGACCGGGCACCTCCTTTACAACCGAAACGCCGATCGCCTCTTCGTGCCCGCAAGCGGGCTCAAGCTTGTGGTAAGCAGCGTCGCGGCGGCGCTCTTGCCGCCCACCTGGACGGTGCGCACGAGCCTCTACGCCACAGGGCCGCTCGCGGGCGGCGTGCTGCAGGGCGACCTCATTCTCTACGGCCGGGGCGATCCGACCTTCAGTCACCGCTGTTACGGGCTCGACACGCTGCGCGCGGGGGCATGCGACGTCGACCCGGAGGCGCCGCTCCGCCATCTCGCCGATACGTTGCGCGCGCATGGCGTCCGCACCATCGCCGGCAACCTCGTGGGCGACGGGAGCTGGTTCGAGCCGCTGCTCGTCCACCCGGCGTGGGACAGCTACGATCTCAACTGGTGGTATGCCGCCCCGGTCTCGGGGCTCGGTGTCAACGACAACAGCGTCGACATCGAGTGGGCGCCGGGGGCGGTGGTGGGCGGGCCGTCGCGGATCGCGTACGGGCCGCCCTGGTCCGGCATCACACTCGGCAACCGCAGCGTCACCGTGGCGGGCGCCACCGGCACCACGATCGATTTCTTCCGGGAGCCCGGCACACTCCACGTTTACGCACAGGGCCAGGTGGCCGAGGCGGCGGCGGGCCGCGTCGAGCACTTTGCCCTGCCCGACCCCAACCTCTATACGGCGCGCGCGCTCCGTTCGGCACTCGCCGACGCGGGCATTGCGGTGCTTGGCTGCACGCGCTCGACCACGGACTCCACCACCTACGCCGCCGCGCGCGGCACGCCGCCGCTCGCGGAGGTCGTGTCGCGGCCGCTCGCCGACTGGATCTTTCCGATCCTCAACAGCAGCCAGAACTGGTTCGCGGAGATGCTGGTGAAGCAACTGGGCCGGCAGTTCGGCCACAGCGGGTCATGGGACGCGGGGATCGCGGTCGAGCGGCGGTTCCTGATCGATTCGGTGGGCGTCGATTCGACGCAGTTCGACCTGGTGGACGGTTCGGGGCTCGCGGAATCGAACCTCATCTCGCCGCTCGCGTTCACACGCCTTCTCCGCTACATGCGGCACCATCCGCGCTACGGCACCATCGCCGCGGCGCTGCCGCGCGCCGGAAGCCGCGGCTCGCTCCGGGCCCGCTTTGCCGGCACGCCCGCGGCCGGCCACGTGGTGGCGAAGACCGGCAGCATCGCGCGGGTGAGCACGCTCTCGGGTTACCTGGAGCTGCCGGACGGACATACGATCACCTTCTCGGTGATGGCGAACCACTACGCGCTGCCGGATGCACTGGTGCTGGCGCAGATCGATGCGGCGGTGGTGGACGTTGCGCGCACGCTGGGCGGCCGCGCTCAAGCAGGCCGCCGCTGACGGCACGGCGCCGCACGGCGTCCCCGCGTGCTGCCGCTCAGTCGTCCTTCTGGCCGAAGATGGCCATGTTGGAGGAATGGCCCGGGTTCACCTTGGCCTTGGGATTGATGTAGTGCACCGCGTTGTTGACCGCGATGCACGCCTCGCCCGCGCCGGTGGCGATGAGCTTGAGCTTGCCCGGATAGCTGGTGACGTCGCCGGCGGCGTAGATGCCCGGCACGTTCGTCGACATGACCTGGTCCACCTTGATGTCGGCCTTCTCGGTGTCGAGGCCCCATTCCTTGATGGCGCCGAGGTCGGAGTGAAAGCCGAGCAGCGGAATGATGGCGTCGACGTCGAGCGTGGCCTCTTCCCTGGTCTTGTTCTGGACCAGGGTGGCGCGCTCGAGCCGGTCTTCACCGTGGAGCGCCTTCACTTCCCAGAAGGTGCGCAGCTCGCAGCGGCCCGCGCGGGTGAGCTCGTGGACCTGGTCCACGGTGGCCTGATGGGCGCGGAAGGCGTCCCGGCGATGGATGACCATGATCGAGCGGGCGACGCCCTGCAGGTTCACGGCCCAGTCGAACGCCGAGTCGCCGCCACCCACGATGAGCACGCGCCGGCCGGCGAAGGTCTGCGGGTCGAGCACCTTGTAGTAGAGGCCGTTCTCCTCGAACCGCTCCTCGCCCTCGACGCCGAGCTTGCGCGGCTCGAAGGCGCCGATGCCGGCGCAGATCACGATGGTGCGCGAGTAGTACACGTTGTCGCTGGTCTCGAGCGCGAAGTGCGGGGGGCCGCCGTTTTCCTCCACGCGGTTCAGCCCCGTGACGATTTCGTTCAGGTGCACCGGCGTGCCGAACTGGAGCGCCTGCTCCGCCATGCCGGCCACCAGATCCTTGGCGAGCACCTTGGGAAATCCGGCGACGTCGAAGATGTACTTCTCCGGGTAGAGCGCCATGAGCTGGCCGCCGAGCGCGGGGAGCGCATCGACGATGCGGGCGGACGCGCCGCGCATCCCCGCGTAGAACGCGGCGAAGAGCCCCGTGGGCCCGCCGCCGATGATGCTGATGTCCCGTACGTCCCGCTCGGTCACTGCCGCTCCTTCGCTGGCGCGTGCGCCCCGCGCGTCCTGGTCGATATGTAGCGAGGCGGGTAAATATAAGCCCATGCACGACCCTCACGCATGAAGATCTACACCCGAACCGGCGACGCCGGCGACACCGGACTCTTCGGCGGCGGCCGGGTGCCCAAGGACGATCCGCGCGTCGCCGCCTACGGCGACGTGGACGAGCTCAACTCGGTGCTCGGCATGGCGCGCGCCACCGCGCCGGCCGAGTCGTTCGACGCGCTGCTCGAGTCTATTCAGCGCGACCTGTTCGCCATCGGCGGCCAGCTCGCGACCCCGGACCCCGCGCGCGTGGCCGGCGCCATCGCGAAAGCGGTGCTCCCCGACGCGCGCATCGCCGAGCTGGAGCAGGCCATCGACGCGGCCGACGCGGAGCTGCCGCCGCTCCGCGCCTTCGTGCTGCCGGGCGGCACGCCCAAGGCCGCAGTATTGCATCTCGCGCGCACCGTCTGTCGCCGCGCCGAGCGCGGCGTCGTGCGGCTCGCCCACGCGGCCGCCGGTCAGGAACAGCACATCGTCTATCTCAACCGCCTCTCCGATCTCCTCTTCACCCTGGCACGGCTCGCCAACCACCGCGCGGGCGCCGGCGACGTGACCTGGTGAGCGCGGTCGTCGTCCGCCACGCGCTCGGCAGCTATCCGGTGTACGTCGAGCCGGGCGTGCTCGGCCGGCTCGGCGCGCTGGCCGAATTGCACCTGCCCCGCCGGCTCGCGCTCATCACCGAGCACACAGTGCGCGCGCTGTTCGACGCGTGGCGCTCGGGCGCGCCGAGCGCCTGGCGTGCGCCGGACACCGCACCCGCGCTCCCGGTCTTTGCGGCCGAGCTGTGCGTGCCGGCCGGCGAGGCATCCAAGAGCCGAGCGGCGTGGGCAGAGTTGTCCGACGCGATGCTCCAGCGCGGCCTCGGGCGCGACAGCGCCGTCGTGGCGCTCGGCGGTGGTGTGATCGGCGACCTCGCTGGCTTCGTCGCCGCGACGTACCTGCGCGGCGTGCCGTGCATGCAGGCCCCAACGACACTCCTCGCCATGGTGGATGCGTCGGTCGGCGGCAAGACGGGCGTCGACACGCCGCACGGCAAGAATCTCATCGGCGCGTTCCACCCACCGGCCGCCGTTGTCGCCGATCCGCGCACGCTGCTCACGCTCGGCGCGCGCGAATTCCGCGCGGGGCTCGCCGAGGCGGTGAAGCACGGGCTCATCGCCGACCGCGAGTATTTCGAGTGGATCGATCGATCGGCCGAGCGGATCATGGCGCGCGAGCTCGGCACACTCACCGAGTTGGTCCGGCGGAGTGTCGAGATCAAGGCGGCGGTCGTGGGCGAGGATGAGCGGGAGGCGGGGCGGCGTGCGATCCTCAACGCGGGCCACACCGTGGCGCACGGTCTGGAGCACGCCTCCGATTACGCACTCCCGCACGGCGAGGCCGTGGCGCTCGGCCTCGTGGCCGAGTGCCGGCTCGCGGAGGCTCTGGGGATTGCCGACGATGGCCTCGCCCAGGGCGTGGCGGCGCTCCTCGCCCGGCTCGAGCTTCCGGTGTGGCTCGATCCGCCGCTCGCGCCCGAGCGCGTGCTTGCCGCGATGAGCGCCGACAAGAAGAACCGCGCCTCCGTCGTGCGCTTTGCGCTCCCCACTCGACTTGGCGCCATGCATCCGGGCGATGCATGGACCGCGGCGCCGCCGCCCGAGCTGGTCGCTGAGGCAATTGGCTACATCGGCCTCGGTCGCTCGCGCTAGCGCGGCCTTCCGCGTGTCGCGGCAGCTCGCGGTCCGCGTGGCCATCGCCGTTCTGGTCGGCGGCGTCGCGGGCCGCATCGCATGGTCGGATGGTCGGGCATCGATCGCGCCGCCGACTTCGACCAGTTCCACGCCGCGGCGCGCGCGCTCGCCGCCGGCACCGACCCATATCGCCTGTTTCCGAACGCGTGGTGGCCGTTCCATCTGTTTTACCCGCTGCCCGCCGTCCTGCTCGCGCTCCCGCTCGCATCGTTTGCGCTCCCAATCGCACGCGCCGCCTGGATCGGCCTGTCGGCGGCCGTCCTCTGCTTCGCGCTTTCGCGCGAGCGCTGGCGCCTGCTGACGCTCGCGAGCGGCAGCGCGGTGTTCGCGCTCGCGGCTGGCCAGTGGACGCCGCTCTGCCTGGCCGCGCTCTTCCTGCCCGCGATCTCGGGGCTCTGGATCGCCAAGCCCACGATCGGGCTTGCGGCGTTCATTGCGCGGCCCAATCGCGGCGCGGTGATCGGCGGGTTGCTGCTGCTCGCGGCCAGCCTGGCCATCATGCCCGCGTGGCCGCGCGCCTGGCTCCATTCACTCTCGGGCACGATCTCGGTGATTCCGCTCGCGCGGCCCGGTGGCTTTCTGCTGCTCGCAGCATTGGTGCGCTGGCGCCGCCCAGAAGCTCGGCTCCTCCTGGCGCTGGCCGCGGTGCCGCAGACGACGGCACTCTATGAAACACTCATGCTCTTCGCCGTTCCGCGCAGCCCGCGCGAGCTGGCGCTGCTCGGTGCCGCGAGTTGGGTGGCGCTGTACTTCGTTATCGGCATCCCCGGTCCGATCTCTGCCGCGGCGCTCACCGCGCGTGAGTGGCCGATCCTGCTCGCCTGCGTCTGGCTCCCGGCCCTGGCGCTCATCCTCTTGCGACCGAACCGGGCGGAGCCGGCGCCCTGGGCCGGGCTCCCGGCCGACCAGAAACCGCCCCGCTAGCCCTCCCCCGGGCCCCATCCGGGCCCCGATTTCCCGCCCCGGGAGTTTTCCCCATTCCGCGGACCCCGTGGACAAGAATCCGAAGCCCCTGCCTTGGAATTATTTGTGATGTGGACAACATTTGTTTCTTGACCGATTTGGGACCGTTTCCTATATTCGTGCGCCGCAATGGCTTAGGACATCAGTTTTCGCAGACTCCTCGTCGCCGGTCGGTCAACTCACCTTGGGGTTTACCATGACGCCTGTCCATCACGGGAGCCAACGCACGTCCTTCCGCCCTGCCCCGACCGGTGCCTTCGACCAATATCTCTTCGACATCCAGCGACTCCCGATGATCACCGACGCCGCCGAGGAAAAGCGCCTCGCCCGGCGCGCCCAGGCGGGCGATCAGGCGGCCGCCGAGCGGCTGGTGACCGCCAACCTGCGGTTCGTCATCTCCTACGTGAAGAAGTATCAGGGCCACGGGCTCGACCTCTCCGAGCTCGTCGCCATCGGCAACGAAGGGCTGCTCAAGGCCGTGAAGAAGTTCGACCCGGACCACGGCGTCAAATTCATTTCCTACGCCGTGTGGTGGGTCCGCCAGGCCGTCCTCAAGGCGCTCGCCGAGCAGACCCGCAGTGTCCGCGTACCGCTCAATCAGAACTCCGCCCTCATCAAGATGTCGCGCGCCGAAGGCTTCCTGGCCCAGGAGCTGGGACGGGAGCCGACCGATCACGAGGTGGCGCTGGCGCTCAACGACACGGTCGAGAACATCCGCGCCGCGCGCCGGATGACCGGCATCGAGGTATCGCTCGACGCGCCGGTGGAGCGGCAGGACCGCGGCTCCAGCACCTTCGGCGAGCGCGTGGCCGGCACCGGCGGCGGCGACATCGAGGAGCAGACCGACACCCGGCTTCGCCGCGAGTTCATCGATCGTCTCTTCGAGCGCCACCTCACCCCGCGCGAGCGCAAGATTCTCTCGCTCTACTACGGCCTCGAGGAAGGCTCCGAGGCGCTCACGCTGGAGCGCATCGGCGAGCTGCTCGGCGTCACCCGCGAGCGCATCCGGCAGATCCGCGAGCGCGCCTTCGAGAAGCTGCGCGACTCGCCGGACGTGAAGTCGCTCAAGGGAGTCTGGGTAGCGGCATAGCCCGCCCGGGGGAGTACGGCGGATTAGATTTTCCGCATGCTCCCCGGCTCAACTCTCGATCCCTCGCTCATCGACGCGCTCGGGCGCATCGTCGGTGACCGCTGGGTGCGGCATCGCCGCGCCGAGCTGGCCACGTTTGCGATGGACGGCCTGCCGACGCACGAGTCGCCCCCCGGAGCGGTCGTGATGCCCGCCGATCGCGACGAGGTGATCGAGGTGGTCCGCCTGCTGCACCTCCTCGGCGCGCCGTTCGTGGCGAGGGGCGCCGGCACCGGCCTCTCGGGCGGCGCGGTGGCCGATCCGGGCACGGTGCTCATTGCGCTCACCCGGATGAACCGCATCCTCCACGTCGATCGGAAGCGGCGCCGCGCGGTGGTTCAGCCCGGCGTCGTCAACGCCCGCCTCTCCGAGGCCATCGCGCCCCTCGGCCTCCAGTACGTCCCCGACCCGTCCAGCCAGGCCGCGTGCACCATCGGCGGCAACGTGGCCGAGAACGCGGGCGGACCGCACTGCCTCAAGTACGGCGTGACCACCAACCATGTCGTGGCGCTCGAGGTCGTGCTGCCCGATGCCACGGTGGTGCGACTCGGCTCGCGCCATGGCGAGCCGTGGGGGCCCGATCTCGTCGGCCTCTTCATCGGGAGCGAGGGAATGTTCGGCATCGCGACCGAGATCACGGTGCGCCTCGAGCCGATCCCGGCCGCGGTGCGCACGATGCTGGCCGACTTCGGGAGCGTGCGTGCGGCGAGCGAGGCGGTGAGCGCCATCATCGCGGCGGGCATCGTGCCCGCGGCGCTCGAGATGATGGATCAGGCATGCGTGGCCGCCGTGGAGTCTTCGATCTATGCGGCGGGCTATCCGACCGACGCGGCGGCCGTGCTGCTGGTGGAGGTGGACGGGCCGCCGGCGCAGGTCGAGGCGGAGTCCGGGCGGGTCGAGGCGCTGCTCACGGAGCACGGCGCCCGCACGGTGCGCGGCGCCACGGCTGCGGCCGAGCGCGCGCGGCTCTGGCAGGGACGGAAGAAGGCGTTCGGCGCCATGGGCCGCATCGCCCCCGACCTCGCGGTGCAGGACGCCGTGGTGCCCCGCTCGAGTCTCCCCGACATCCTCGACCGGATCGGCGAGATTCGCGACCGGCACGGGCTCAGCATCGCCAACGTCTTTCACGCGGGTGACGGCAACCTGCACCCGAACATCAATTTCGACCGCCGCGACCCGGAGCTCGCGCGCCGCGCGCGGGAGGCGAGCCGCGAGATCATGGCCGCATGCGTCGCCGCCGGCGGCAGCATCACCGGCGAGCACGGCGTCGGCAACGACAAGCTGGGCTACATGCCGCTCATATTCGACGCCGAGACGCTCGGCGCGATGCAGGCGGTGCGCCGGGTGTTCGATCCCACCGAGCGGGCCAACCCCGGCAAAGTCGTCCCCACACACGCCTGCCGCGAGTGGCGTGCGTTGCGCGAAGAAAGGCTGGCGGTGCCGTGAGCTTTGCCCGACTGCGCGCGCTCCTGGGTCCCGAGAGCGTGGACCGCGACCTCGACAACGTGCCGCGCGCCTCGCCCGCGTCGGTCGATGCGCTCGCGCTCGTCTGCCGACTGGCGCACGACGAAGGTTGGAAGATTCGGATCGAGGGCCACGCCACCTGGCAGGAGCCAGACGCGCCGGCCGATCTCGCGGTGAGCACCCGCGCGCTCGACTCCGTCCTCTCGGTGAGTCCCGCCGACCTCGTGGCGTCGGTGCAGGCCGGCGCCACCATGGACGAGATTCGCCGCGGGCTCGCGGAGCAGGGCGCCTGGCTCGCGATGGATCCGCCGGGCCGCCCGGAACGCAGCATCGGCTCGGTCGTGGCCACCGGCACCGCCGGCGCGCTCCGCCACGGCTTCGGCCCGATCCGGGACCACGTGCTGGGCTGCACGGTGGTGACCGGCGACGGCCGAGTGGTGCGCGCAGGTGGACGCGTGGTGAAGAACGTCGCGGGGTACGATCTCACCAAGCTCAACGTCGGCGGCTTCGGTGGCTTCGGGATCCTGGCCGAGCTGCACCTCCGGTTGCGCGCGGTGCCGGAACGCGACGTGACGCTGCTCCACCGCGGGAGCCGCGACGCGCTCACCTCGCTCGCGCGCGATCTCTCCGCGGCCGGCGTTACGGTCGCGGCGCTCGAGCTGCTTTCGCCGGCGCTCGCCGCCGATTCCGATTGGGTGCTCGCCGTGCGTCTCGTGGGCCTGGGCGATGCGCTGAGCCCCGAGATCGGGCGGGTGACGGGGCTTACCACCGCGACCGGCGGCGGCTGGGAGGCGCTCGCGAGCGACCGCACTGCCGGGTTCTGGGGACTGGCGCGCCGGGCAGCGCTCGGCGGCCCCACCACCATCCGCCTCGGCGCGCTGGCCGACGGGCTCGACGAGACCATCGATCTCGTCGGCCGCGAGCTGGATGAGGGCCTCATCTCGGCGGGCGCAGGTGTGGGACTCCTGCGCTGGACCGGCGATGCCCCGGTGGAGCGGCTGCGCGCGGTGCGCGGCGCTGCAGCGGCGCGCGAGGTGCCGCTCACAGTCGAGCGCGCTCCATGGGAGGTGCGGCAGGCGCTCGGCCACTTCGGCGCGTACCGCGAAGGGGTTGGTGTCCTGGTCGGTGGCCTGCGCGAGACGTTCGATCCGCTGCACAGCTTCCGGGTGACGCTCGAGGGCGTGGAGCGTGGCTGAGGTCGCAGCGCCGGACGGGGCCGCCACGGGCTACTCCGCGCTCGACCCCTGCGTTCATTGCGGTTTCTGTCTCCCGGCCTGCCCGACCTATCTCGCCACCGGCGACGAGGCGGACAGCCCGCGCGGCCGCATCGTGCTGATGCGCGCCTTGGAGCGCGGCGAGCTCGGCGCCGGCGACCCGGCTCTCGCCCAGCACCTCGACGCCTGCCTCGGATGCCGCGGCTGCGAACCCGCCTGCCCTTCCGGCGTGGGCTACGGCCGCGGCCTTGAGGCCGCGCGCGAACAGCTCTTCAACGCCCGCGGCCTCCCTCCGCTCGCGCGCCTGGTCCTCGCCATCTTCCGCCGCCGTGCGCTCTGGCGTCCGATCTTCATGGCGGCCCGCCTCGCGCGGTCGACGGGGGTTCCTGCCCGCGCCGCGGGCGCGGGCCGCGTCGGCTTCGCGATGGGCATGCTCGCGGCAACAAGAGGCTCACGGATAGGCGCGCACGCACCCTCCGAAGCTCGCTCGGGCGCGGCGCAGAAAGGGACGGGGGCTCCGGCGACAAACCGACAGTCGGCTCCGCCCCGGTCCCTTTCTGCGCCGCGCCCCCACAGCGATCTCGTCCGGCCGTCCGCCCGCCCATCCGTCGCCCTGTTCCGCGGCTGCGTGATGGACACGCTCTTCGCCCACGTCCACGCGGCCACCCGCCGCGTCCTGGAGGCGAACGGGTACCGCGTCATCGAGGTGCAGGGCCAGGCCTGCTGCGGCGCCCTGCACGAGCACGCCGGCGACCGCGCCGGAGCAGAGGCGCTCGCGCGCGCCAACCTGGCCGCGTTCACGGCCGGGTCGGCCGAGACCGACTTCGTCGCCGTCAACAGCGCCGGCTGCGGCGCCCTGCTCAAGGACTGCGGCCATCTCCTCGGCACCGACAAGGCCGAGCGGATGGCGGCGCGGGTGCGAGATGTCTCGGAGCTGCTGGCGGAGGCGGGGCCAAGGCGCGGCGCCCCGCTCCCGATCGACGTCGCGTACGACGCGCCCTGCCACTTGCAGCACGCGCAGCGCGTGCACGCGGCACCGCTCGCCGTGCTCGGCGCGATTCCGGAGCTCCGGCTCCGTGTCCTGCCCGGCTCCGACCGCTGCTGCGGCAGCGCGGGCATCTACTCGCTGCTGCACCCGGCGCTCGCGCGCGACGTGCTCGCGGCCAAGATCGCCAGCATCCGCGAGGCGGAGCCGCCGGTCGAGGTCGTGGCCAGCGGCAATCCGGGCTGCCTCATGCAGATCGGCGCCGGCCTTCGCGCGGCGGGGCTCCCGGTTCGCGTCGCCCACCCGGTCGAGCTGCTCGACGCCTCGTACGCGAAGGCGGCCGTGGCGTAGCGGGTCACGGTTTACCGCCGAGGGCCTCGCGTTTACCGTTGACCTATGTTCCGCGCCATTCTCTTCGACTTCAACGGCGTCATCATCGACGACGAGCCCCAGCACTGTGATGCGCTTATCGCCACGCTCGCGGAATACGGCGTGGCGCTGGACCGCGAGGAGTACTACCGCGATTATCTCGGATTCGACGACCGGGAGTGCTTCCGGTTCAGCTTTGCGCGCCACGGACGTCCGGCCGACGAGCGCGCGCTCGCCCGCGCCATCGAGCGTAAGGCCGGCCACTACGAGCGCGCCATCCGCCGCTCGATGACGCTGGTGCCGGGCGCCGTGGACTTCGTGCGCGCGGCGGCGCGGGAGGAAATCGCGCTCGCCATCGTCTCCGGCGCCCTCCGGCGGGAGATCGAGCTGGTGCTCGGTAAGGCCGGCATCCGCGATCACTTTGCGCACGTCGTAGCTGCCGAAGACGTGCCGGCGTGCAAGCCCGATCCGCGAGGATTTCGCTCGGCCTGTCTGGCGCTCGATCTCCCGGCCGCGCGCTGCGTGGCGATCGAGGATTCGCTCCCCGGTCTCGCGGCCGCGAAGGCGGCCGGTCTCCGCTGTGCCATGCTCGCCACCTCGCATGCGCGCGAGCTGCTGGCCGGCGCGGACGCGGTCTGGGATGACTTCACCGGCCGCACGCCCGCCGACCTTCCGTGGGCCCATGCGGTCGCTTGAGCTGAGCGCCGGGCGCGCGCGGGTCGACCGGCTGCGGCACGGCGCCGTGGTGGTGGAGAGCGAGCCCGCGGTCTTCCGGATCGAAGGAACGGGGGCGCTTACCTGCCTCCAGGGGCTCCTCACCAACGACCTCATCAAGCCGGGCGACCACAGCCTGGTGTACGGCGCGCTCCTCACGCCCAAGGGCATGATCGTGGTGGACTACTGGGTGATCCGCGAGCCCGACCGGTTTACCCTCGTGGCGCCGCCCGCGGGCCGGGAGGCATCGCTCGATCTCTTCCGCCGGCAGATCCCGCCGCGGCTCGCGCGGGTGGACGATCTCACCGGTGAGGTCGCGGCCGCGTGGCTCCTCGGTGGCCAGGCGTTTCCGCTGCTCGCCCGCTCGGCGGTGCGTCCGATCCCCGAGGCCGCGGGGCGGGTCACGGCGGTGGACACCACTGCGGGGCCCGTCCTCCTGGCACTCGCGCACGAATCGGCGCCGTTCAGCGCGCTCGCTGTGGGTCCCGCCGCGGCCATGCGCACGCTCGTCGCGTCGCTCACGGCTGCCGGCGCCGCGACCGGAACGCTCGACGATCTCGATGCCGCCCGCGTGCTCGCCGGCTGGCCCACGCTCGGCGCCGAGATCGACGAGCGCACGCTGCCGCAGGAGGTGCGCTTCGACGAGATCGGCGGCGTCTCTTACACCAAGGGCTGTTACGTGGGACAGGAGACGGTGGCGCGGCTCCATTTCCGGGGCCACACCAACCGGGAGCTGCGTGGACTGGTGTGGACCGGCGCCGACCCGCTGGCCGACAGCGCGATCGTGGCCGACGGACGCGAGGTCGGCACGGTGCGCTCCACCCTGGCGCTCGATGACCGGATCATCGGCCTCGCGCCGATCAGGCGGGAAGTGGAGGTCGGCGCGGACGTAATGGCCGGCGGCCGGAACGCTACCGTGGTGGCGCTCCCGTTCGCGCCGGACGATCTGGATCGGGGACGGGTGGCGTAACGCCCCGCTGGCGCATCACGGAATGCGAGCGGGCCCCGGAACGGATTCCGGGGCCCGCCAAAGCCGGGTGGACGCGCCGCCCGGCTGGATGCTCGCGAGACAGTTACATCTTGGTCGTGTCGCGCGCCATCGTGCTGTCGTGCATCATGGTGCTGTCGTTCATCATCATGCCCGACGAGTCACCCGCCGCCGGAGCCATCTCGGACGACGACGGCGTCGCGGCCTTTTCCTTACTGCCGCAGGCGGCCAGCACAAGCACCGCCGCCAGGAACAGACTCTTCTTCATGCGTCGCTCCTTCAGCTTTCGTGGGTGATCCAGCGAGCAGCGTGACCGTTGAGATGCATTCGTCGTCGTCGCCGCGGCCGGAAGGCCGCCGGAAACGGACCGATTGATCGCCAAGGTATACGGCGAGCGAAGCTAATCCGCCCACGCCGTTTGTCAAGCGGATTGTGGGCTCCATGCTCTTGTCCCGGACCGGCTTGCCCTCGCGGCGCCGTTCCGCCACGTTCCGCAGTGTGAGTGATACCAGTCAGGATCAAGCCAGTGAAAGCGAAGTCGAACATGATCGAACCCCGCACCTTCGGCGAGCTCAAGAACAGCCCATGGGCGGCGCCCCCGCTGCGCGGCCGCCAGATTCGTGACGAGCTGCGCGCCAACCTGCTCGAGCGGCTGGAGCAGGGCGACGCCCTCTTTCCCGGCATCGTGGGCTACGACGACACCATCGTCCCCCAGCTCGTCAATGCGCTGCTCGCCCGGCACCACTTCATCCTGCTGGGTCTCCGGGGACAGGCCAAGAGCCGCATCCTCCGGCAGCTGACCGAGCTGCTCGACGAGCGGATCCCGATCGTGGCCGGGAGCGAGGTGAACGACGATCCCTTCGCGCCGATCTCCAAGTTCGCCCGCGGGCGGCTGGCCGAGTGCGGCGACGCCACGCCGATCGCCTGGCTCGGCCGCGGCGACCGCTACGTGGAGAAGCTCGCTACGCCCGACGTGACGATCGCCGACATCATCGGCGACCTCGACCCGATCAAGGCAGCGCGCGGTGGCCACCTGCTCTCGGACGAGCTCACCATGCACTTCGGGCTCCTGCCGCGCGCTAACCGCGGCATCTTCGCCATCAACGAGCTGCCCGATCTGAGCGGCAAGGTCCAGGTGGGTCTCTTCAACATCATGCAGGAGGGCGACGTCCAGATCAAAGGCTATCCGGTGCGCCTTCCGCTCGACGTGTTGCTCGCCTTCACCGCGAATCCCGAGGACTACACCGCGCGCGGCACGATCATCACGCCGCTCAAGGACCGGATCGGCTCCGAGATCGTCACCCACTATCCCCGCACCGTGCAGCTCGGCATGGAGATCACGGCACAGGAGGCGTGGACCGGACGCGGCGTGCCGGTCAAGATTCCCGATTTCATCTGCGAGCTGGTCGAGCGGATCGCCTTCGAGGCGCGGGAGGACAAGCGGGTGGACCGGCGCTCCGGCGTGAGCCAGCGGCTGCCGATCAGCGTGATCGAGAACCTGGTCTCCAACGCCGAGCGCCGCGCACGGGCGTACGGCGAGCCGTGCGTCGTGCCGCGGGTGAGCGACGTGTACGCGGCAGTTCCCTCGATCACCGGCAAGCTCGAGCTGGAGTACGAGGGCGAGCTGCAAGGGGGCGACACGATCGCGCGCGAGCTCATCCGCCGCGCGGCCGGTCGGGTGCTGGAGGAGCGCCTGGGCGGCGCCGACCTGGGGCGCATCGTCGCGTGGTTCGACGGCGGCGGGGCGCTCAAGGTGGCGGGGGACGAGCGGACCGACGTCTGCCTCAAGGGATTCGGCGTCGTGCCCGGGCTTCTCACCATCGTGGCGGACGGCGGACTCGCACCCGCGAGCGACAAGGCGACGACGGTGGCCGGGTGCGAGCTGGTGCTCGAAGGGCTGGCGGCGCAGAAGCGGATCAGCCGGAGCGAGGAGCTGGGCTATACGCGCGCGAAGCCGGAGCGGCGGGAGCCGGGATATGGGAAGGGCGGACTGAGCTTCGGGTAGGCGGGCAGGTCGCCGGCGGAAATCGCGCTGGCGGAGCGGGGCAAAAAGGGGAGCGGGGGCGGAACCGACTGTGTGCTTGTCGGCGGAGCCCCGCTCCCCTTTTTGTCCCGCTCCGATGCAGGCTTCTGCTGGCCCGCCCGTCCGCCTGTCCGCCTGTCCGCCACCCCTCACCGCCATCCGCGGCGGCGCGCCTCACCCACCACTACGTCCACCGCCCCATCGAGCCCCAACCGCTCCGCGTTCACCACGACGTCGTAGTTGCTGGCGTCGGTCCAGTCTCGGCCGTAGTTGTCCCGATGATACCTCGCGCGGTGGGCGTCCATCTGGGTCACGATGCGCTCGGCCTCCTTTGCGTCCACGCTCAGGCGCTCCATTGTCGTGCGGACGCGGAAGGGGCGCGAAGCTACCACCTTGACGTGCAGCGCGTCGCGCTCGCGCGCGAGCACCGCCGGCGCCGCGCGGCCCACGAGCACCACGCGCCCCTCGGCGGCGACCTCGGCCACCACCGTCTCGGTGATGCGCACCAGGTCCTGCTCGGCCAGCTCCGGCACGGTGCCGTTGGGTGGGGGGAAAAGCTCGGGCGTGCCGGAAGCGAGCACCCGCGCGAGCCGCTCGATGAAGCTCGGCACGCGCTCTTCCAGCTCGGCCACGTCTTCGGGCGGGAGGCCCGCGCGGCGTGCGATCCGCTCGAGCAGCTCGTTGTCCACCACCCGCCAGTCGAGCGCGCCGGCCACTCGCTCCGCCACGGCGGAGCCACCGGCGCCGTACTGGCGGGAGACGGTGATCAGCATGTCACAAAGGTACCGGCCGCCGAACGGGGCGTAAGAGCCGCCGGCCCACCAGCATGTACCGGACGACGCATGCCGCGGTCATGAAGCACGCGAGCCCGCCGAGCCCGATCGACCAGCGCACGCCCGCGTGCTCCGATACCCAGCCCGCCTGGAATGCGCCGAACGGAGCGAGACCCAGCACGAGGAAGGAGTAGATGCCCATGACGCGGCCGCGGAGGTGGTCAGGCGCTTCGGTCTGCAGCATGGTGTTGGCGAGAATGCCGGCCACGCCCATGGACCACCCGGCCACCGTGAAGAGCACGAGAGCCGGCCCGAGGCGCGGCACCATTGCCGCGCCACTGAGCGACACACCGAAGGTGAGCGAACCGCCGAAGAGCATCCGCCCCGGGCGCAACCGGCTGCCGAAGCCCGCGAGGAAGAGCGCGGCGATGGCGGCCCCGACACCGACCGAGGCCAGGAGCGCCGCGTAGCCCGACGCGCCGAGGTGCAGCGCGTCGCGCGCGAAGACGGGCATCATGACGATGAACGGGTAGCCGAAGAGGCTGAAGCTTCCGATCAGGATCACGAGCGCCCGCGGCCAGCGGTGCGCCCAGATGTAGCGCAGCCCCTCGAGCATGGCCGTCACCGCGCCGATCTCCTGCTGCACCGGGCGCCGTTTAGTCCGCATCATGATGAGGCCCGCGATCACGGCGAGGTAGCTCAGCGCATTGGCGAAGAAGCACGCCGCGAGGCCCAGCGCGGCGATGAGCGCGGCCGCCACCGCGGGCCCGATCACCCGCGCCACGTTGAACGCCGACGAATTGAGCGCGATCGCGTTCATCAGGTCGTCCCGCCCCACCAGCTCGACGAGAAACGCCTGCCGGGTGGGCACCTCGAACGCCGAGAGCAGCCCGAAGAAGA
The DNA here is from genome assembly GCA_036279355.1 of Gemmatimonadales bacterium. NCBI lineage: Bacteria > Pseudomonadati > Gemmatimonadota > Gemmatimonadia > Gemmatimonadales > Gemmatimonadales bacterium. The sequence goes on along the minus strand of DASUJH010000033.1, from coordinate 28,445 downwards.
TGGCGAGGCCCATCACCCACGGCACGGTGATCCAGTGGAACGCGGTGAGGGTGCCGAACGCGAGCGCCTCGCACAGCATGAGCGACTGGAGCCCGAGCACGAATTTGCGCTTGTCCACCCGGTCCGCCACCACGCCGCCGAAGAGCGTGAAGAAAAGGATCGGCAGCGCGCCAAGCGCCGTCACCAGACCCACGGCAAAGGGCGAGTTGGTGAGCTCGAGCACGAGCCATCCCTGCGCCACCTGCTCCATCCAGGTGCCGCAGAGCGAAATGAACTGGCCGATCAGGAAGAGCCGGAAATTGCGGTGCCGCAGCGCGGCGAACGTCGACCGAAACCGCAGCGCGGCTGCCCGGGAAAGCGCGGGTGCAAAGGTGGACACGCGACAACACTAACCGGAAGGCAACGCCCAGCGGGAGCGGCACCGGCGCAGCCTCCAACCGCCCGACCGCCTGTCCGCCCGACCGCCTGTCCGCATTGTCCCCCCGCCCCCCGCGTCACTACCTTGCGAGCAGGAGGCCCGATGCGCTTTACCACCTACTCCAAGTACATCCCCGAGCTGGCCGACGCGGTCAACCTGCAGGGGCTGCTCGACCAGCTAAGTGATTTCCTGCTCCAGTCCGGCTTTGCCGGCGGGCAGGGCCATTCGTTCTGGCAGGACGAGATGGGCGACGGCGAGCGCTCGCTCGACGCGTTGAAGCAGGCCGTGCTGCAGGCGCTCATGGACTCGGGCCAGCTCACGCCCGACATGCTCAAGGTGCTGCGCGGCGAGAGCACGGGCGACCCCGAGCGCGACCGCCAGATCGAGCGCGACCTGGGCGAGCTGCTCGACAAGATCGTGCAGCGGCTCATCGACGAAGGCTACCTCAACGTGAGCGAGGCGCCGCAGGTGCCCGGCGGCTATCAATCGATGTTCGGCCCCGGCGGGCAGGCGCAGGCGGCGGCGCAGCAGGTGCAGTTCAACCTCACCGAGAAAGGCATCGACTTCCTCGGCTACAAGACGCTCAAAAACCTGCTCGGCAGCATCGGCAAGTCGAGCTTCGGCGCGCACGAAACCCCATACCTCGCCACCGGCGTCGAAGCGGAGGGCGTGAGCAAGCCGTATGAGTTCGGCGACGTGCTCAACCTCGACGTGCCCGCGACGCTCACGAGCGCCATCGCGCGCGAAGGGCTGGGCGTGCCGCTCAACCTGGAATACGCGGACCTCATGGTGAGCCAGTCGGAGTACCGCTCGTCATCAGCGACGGTGCTGATGCTCGACTGCTCCCACTCGATGATCCTCTACGGTGAGGACCGGTTCACGCCGGCCAAGAAGGTCGCGCTGGCGCTCACGCACCTCATCCGCACCCAGTTTCCAGGCGACAGCCTCCGGGTGGTGCTGTTCCACGATTCGGCGGAGGAGATTCCGCTGAGCGCGCTGGCGACCGCGCAGGTGGGGCCGTATCACACGAACACCGCGGAGGGATTGAAGCACGCGCGCCGCATCCTGCTCGGGCAGAAGAAGGACATGCGGCAGATCATCATGATCACCGACGGCAAGCCCAGCGCGCTCACCATGCCGGACGGCCGGATCTACGTGAACTCGATGGGCCTCGACCCGCAGATCCTGGCGGCCACCTACCGCGAGGTGGCCAACTGCCGCCGCAGCGGCATCATGATCAACACCTTCATGCTGGCGCGCGACCGGAGCCTGGTGGAATTCGTCAAGCAGGTGGCCGCCATCTGCCGGGGCAAGGCGTACTTCACCAACACGATGACGTTGGGCCAGTTCATCCTGATGGACTTCATGAAGCGGAAGACGCGGCGGGTGAGCTGAAGCCTACCGCGGCCCTGGCCCGGCCGTGTGCGGAATTCCTCCCACCACCCGCTTGTAGTACCGCCCCGGCCGGATTTCGCCGTTCGGCCCATCCAACCCGTTGATCACCGCAAGCTCGGCCAGCGGAATGCTCGACGGATACCGCTGGTCGAATTCCTTGAGCGTCATCGCGTCGTTCACCCGCACCAGCTCGACCCGCGCCGGCTGCACGTTGATCGCCGCCGGATCGGTGAGCGGCCGGAAGCTGCCGATCGTCTGGCGGAAGGTCTGGTCGTACTGGCTCAGATTGCCCGCGCCCGTGTATCCCAGAATCCCGTAGGTCGTGTTGTTGTACGAGAGGAAAGACACCAGCCCCTCGATCTGCCCCTCCTGGGTCTGTGCCGTGAAGTAGCTCGAGGTGACCGGCAGGCCGTTGACGGTTTCGCTTGCATTGCGCCCCGGCTGGATGCCCTGCTGCGAGAGGAACTGCTGCGCCGCCTGCTCGGGCGACACCTTGCCCGCGAGCTGGAGCTGGATCATGGCATCCTGGTTCGGGCTCACCGCGACCACGGCGGCCGGCGTGTTCTGCCTCTGCCACCCGTTGGGGAACGTGAGCTGGAAGCGCAGGTCGGGGTGCAGGAATGCATTGCCCTGGAAGTAGCCCTGGCGCGGGTCCTCGCCGTAGACGATGCCCTTGATGTGCTCGAGGTAGCCCTCGCGATTCACCGTGAGATTGCTGAGGTCGGCGTGCAGCGTGTCGAGGCGCTGCTCGGTCGCCTGGATCCGGTCTTCCGGTGCGGGGTGGGTTGACGCCCACTCGGGCAATTTGCCGGCCGTGGAGTCGAGCTGGCTTTCGCCCTCGAGCACCTGGAACATGTTGAGCATCTGGCGCACGTCCCAGCCGCCGTGCAGCGCGTAGCGGAAGCCCGCCTTGTCGGCCTGGCTCTCGTCGTCCCGGCTGTACTTGAGAAAGAGCAGCTGGAGCCCGCTATTGAGCAGCCCGGCAAACTGCTGCAGGCCGGGCTTGAGGATCATCCCGATGCCGAGCCCGAGCGAGAAGAGCTGCTGCTTGCTGATCTGCTGCACGGTGTGGCGGTTGGTGACGTGTCCGATCTCGTGGCCCACGACGGTAGCAAGCTCCGCCTCGTTGCTGATTGCCCCCATGAGCCCGCGGGTCACGTAGATGAATCCGCCGGGCAACGCGAAGGCGTTCACCGAGGCGTCGTTCACGACGTGAAACTCCCAGGGGAGCTGCGGGCGCTCGGACGCGTGCGCCATCTTGAGTCCGATCTGCGATACGTATGACTGCAGCGCCGGATCGTCGTAAAAGCCGATGCTCTGCTGCACCTGCTGCGCCGCCTCCTTGCCCATTTCGATTTCCTGGGACTCGGAGATGAGCGACAGCTCGGATTTGCCGGTGACGGGATTGGTGGCGCACGCGACCGTGGCGAGCGCGGCGGCGGCGAACGCGGTGCGGACGTGCATGGCGGCCTCGGCGTCGGGTGTCCGGTACCTGGCCCGGAATGTACAAAGCACCGGGCCGGGACGCTGTGACCCGCGTCCCGGCCCGCTGCTCCGACCCAACTGCGTGCCGCCGGGCGCCCGGCGCCCGCCGGCGCTACGGTTTGCGCCGCACCGGCCCCGGCGGCTTTGCGGCCGCCTTGCCGCCCCGGGCCGCCGCCGTATCGGGCGCGGACGTGGTGTCGGGCGCCGGCTGCATCGCCTGATTGGGCCGCTCGGCCACGCTCAGCGTGCCGAACCCGTGTGAATCCACGCCGAACCCCGCGCGCGCGGCGCCGCTCTGGTCGGCAAAGACGAGGGTGGACGACCCGTCGTCCGAGAGTCCGAGCACCGTCCGCGTGGTTCCGTTCCGGTCGGCCAGGGTGAGCGTGGTCGTCTGGTCCGGCAGGATGCCGACCACGGCGCGCGGATGCCCATCACGGTCGGTGAGCGTGAGCCCGGGCGAGCCGTTGCCGAGCAGCGCGAGCGCCACGCTGGCCTTGCCGGCGGAGTCCTGCAGGATGAAGCGCAGCGCGCCCTGCTTGTCCACGCCCCAGGCGCCGCGTATCTGGCCCTGCGCATCGCGCAGCAGGAACTGGCGCGACTCGATCACGTCGGCGATGCTGCCCGGAATGCCGTGCCGGGCGCTCACGATGACGAGCGCCGCCGCGATGCCGAGCAGCACGCCGGTCCCCACCAGCAGGTACGTCCCGTAGCGGCGCAGGGTCTCGTTGTCGCGCTCGACTTCGTTGATCCGCTCGATCATGCCTCGCTCGAGCTCGTGCATCAGCGCCTTGAGCTCGCGCGTCATGTCGGTGGTGGTAGGCTCGGTCATCGGGAGCTCCCGGCCGGCTGGCGGCCGCGGCCGCGCTCAGTGAGTGCGGGTCGGATCGAGGAAGTAGGAGACGCACGCCCGGTCGAGCAGGTCGCGCCGGAGCGCCGGGGGCTCCTCGAGGTACTTTGCGATGTCCATGAGGTGCGCCACGAGGTCGCGCGGATGGCAGTTGCGCGCCGGGATGCCGCGACGCCCGTAGTACTCCTCGTACACGTGATCCACCGCGGCCGGTACGTAGGTGAGCCCTGCCGCGGCGCAGCAGCGGCGGAAGATCTCGTCGTACTGGTCCCGGCGCGGGTCGCCGATATGGAGCTTGTAATGGATGCGGCGGAGAAACGCCTCCTCCACCAGCTCCTTCGGCTCCAGGTTGGTCGCGAAGATGAGCAGGCAGTCGAACGGCAGCGGAAACTTCCCGCCCGTGTGCAGAGTGAGGAAGTCGACCCGCTTCTCCAGCGGCACGATCCAGCGGTTGAGCAGGTCCCTCGGCGGCACCCGCTGGCGGCCGAAGTCGTCGATGATGAGCACGCCGCCGTTGGCCTTGGCCTGGAACGGCGCCTGGTAGAGCTTGGCGTGCGGGTCGTACCGCAGATCGAGTTGGTCGAGGGTGAGCTCGCCGCCGGTGAGCACGATGGGTCGCCGCACCTTCGCGTAGCGGCGGTCGTGCCCGTCTCCCTGGTGCAGCCAGAGGTCCTCCATGCCCAGCGCCGAGTCACCGGCGCCCTCGATGGGACGATGGTACACCGGATCGTGCACCACCATGATCTGCCCGTCCACCTCGACCGCGTACGGCACGTAGAGTACGCCGCCCAGCATGGACGCGATCGCGTCGGCGATGGCGCTCTTGCCATTGCCGGGGTGCCCGTAGAGGAAGAGCGACTTGGCCGAGTTGATCGCCGGCCCGAGCGCGTCGAGCACCTCGTCGTCCAGCACCATATGGGCGAAGCCCGTGCGCATGGCCGCCGGATTGTAGCGCGTGTGCACGACCGACTGCGCCACGATCGACGCCGTGTACTGCGCGAGCGGCACCGGCGCCGGCCCCACGTACTGGCTCGACTCCAGCGCACCGCGGGCCCGGTCGCGTCCCTCGCCCGCCACCTCGTACCGATAGCTCGCCCGGTTGGTGCCGGTGGTGCCGCGCACCTCGATGAACCGCCGCTGTTGCAGCGTGAGCAGCTCGTCGTCCACCAGCGCGAACGGCAGCGCCACGGCTTCGGCCAGCTCGTGTCCGGTACGCACGCCTTGCACGTACAGGGTCTTGAGCAGCAGATCGCGCACGAGCTCGACCGAGAGGCCGGTGTCGGCGAGCGTGTCGGGCATGGGGGGCACGGCGGGCCGCTCGAGCGGCGCCGTGGGCGAGGCGAACGTGGCGGTCGTCATACCGAGCCCTCCAGGACGATCGGGTCTCCGTTGGCGGTGCCGGTGGCATCGAGCGTCCCTGCCGGCAGCTCGACGGCGCACGCGGCGGCGCGGTGCCACCGGGAGCGGCGGCCCGGCGCCAGCGGGCGGTAGCTCGCCACCACCCGGCCCTCGCGGTCGAGGAATGCCACGTCGAGCGGATACGGCATGCCGTACATGTGAACCGACCGGCAGGGCGAAAGGACCAGGCCCTCGCCGCGGGCGGGCGCGGGCCGTCCGAGCTGACCGCGGAGCCGGGCCCACCAGGTGTCGGCCACGCGCACCCGATCGCCCAGCTCGGCGCCCATCCGCGCGTTCACGACCCGCACCGATCGCATGGCCGGCTCATATGTGCAGGTTGTTGAACATCCGGAAGATCACGATCACCGAGGGCCCGAGCACGACGGCGAACATCGCCGGAAACACGAACAGCACGAGCGGGAAGACCAGCTTGATCGTCGTCTTGGCCGCGGCCTCCTCGGCTCGCTGGCGCCGCTTGGTGCGAAGCGTGTCCGCCTGGACCCGGAGCGCCGTGGCGATCGAGGTGCCGAACCGCTCGGTCTGGATCATCATGCCGACGAGCGAGCGGATGTCGGCCAGGCCGGTGCGATCGGCGAAGTGCTTGAGCGCTTCCTCGCGCGGGGTGCCGGCGCGGATCTCGAGGTTGGCGAGGGTCAGCTCCTCCGACATGATCGAGCTCACGTGGTCGATTTCGTCGGCCACGCGGGTGAGCGCCTGGTTGATGCCGAGGCCCGCTTCGACGCAAACCACCAGCAGGTCGAGCATGTCCGGGAGCGCGAGCTGCACCTCCTTCTGCCGGCGCTTGAGCTGGCTCCGCACGACGAAGGTCGGCAGGATCCAACCGAGTCCGCCGAGCCAGAGCGCGGCGAGCCCCACCTGCGTGGGGTGGGCGCCCAGAACCGGGAGCACGAGGAGCGCGCCGAGCCCGAGGCCAGCTCCGAGGATGACGCGCAGGGCCCAGTAGATCGGCAGCGCCGCCGGGTCGGAGTAACCGGCCTGGATCAGGAACTGGCGCACTTCGCCCGTGTCGCCACGCCGCGACTCCACTCGTTCGCCCAGGACCTGGAGCAGGCTGCGGAGCCGTTCGCTCCGGGCCTGGCGCCGGCGGCGCGCGAGGGTGTCGAGCCCGCCGTCCGTGCGGCGGAACTGGTCGAGCCGCTCCACCACCACCGCCGCGCGGTTGGGCGTGAACTGCACGAAGCTCAGCACCAGGAGCGCGACCGCCGCCGCCGTCAGGACCGCAATGAGGATCAGCATGGGCGTCCGCTCAGATCTCGATGTTGATGATCTTCCGGATCCACAGGAATCCGACCAGCTGCAGGCAGACCGCAATCATCGTTACGATCTTGCCGGTGGGATCCTTGAACAGGATCGACATGTATTCCGGGTTGAGCGTGTAGAGCAGTGAGAACAGCACGATCGGCAGCGCCGCCAGCAGGTAGCCGGTGAGGCGGCCCTGCGCCGTGTACACCCGGAGCTGCCGCCGGATGGTGAAGCGGGCCCGGATCACGGAGGCCAGGTTATCGAGGATTTCCGCGAGATTGCCGCCCACCTCGCGCTGGATCATGATCGCCGTCACCAGGATGCGCACGTCCACCAGGTTGATCCGGTCGGCGAGCCCGAGCAGCGACTCGTCGAGCGGCAGCCCGAAGCGCTGCTCCTCGAACACGCGGCGCAGCTCGCCCGACACCGGCTCCGCGCCGTCCTCGGCTGCCATCTTGAACCCGGCGGAGAGCGGATGCCCCGCGCGGAGCGCGCGGCCCATCAGGTCGATGGAGTCGGGCAGGACTTCCTCGAACTGCGCCAGCCGGCGGGCGCGCTTCCGGCTCACGTAGATGTAGGGCAGCGCGCCGCCGATGATGGTGCCGAGCAGCGCGGCCGGAATGAACTCGGTGACGGCGAACACCGCGACGCCCACCGCAACGGCGAGCCCCGCGCTCAACAGGAAGAACGTCTGCAGCGTCCAGGTGAGCCCGGCCTGCTGCAGCATGTGCTCGATATCCTTGAGCTGGGGCAGCCGCGCGGCGACCGGCCCGAGCCACGCCGCCTGCGACACCGCGCTCCGGAGGAGCGTGCGCTGCTGCTCCTGGCCCACGCCGTCCGCCAGCTCGCGGAGCTGCTGCACCATCATCCGCTTGCGCTGCCGCTCGCGGAACCACTCCCAGAGGAGCACCACAGACACCGTGGCCAGCGCCACGACGAGAAAGGCCGCGAGCGCGAAGAGCCACGCCGTGCTCGAGAGCTTTACCATCGGCCGCCTCCGTGGCCGGGCTCCTTCCCGTTGAAGTTCGAGAAGAGCACGGAGGAGAGGTCGATGCCGTACGACTTGAGGCGGTCGGCGAACTTGGGCCGGATGCCCGTGGCGCGGAACTCGCCGAGCACCTTGTCGTGCTCGTCGATGCCGTGCCGCTCGTAGAGGAAGATGTCCTGCATCGTGATGACGTCCCCCTCCATGCCCACGATCTCCGACACCTGCGCCACCTTGCGGGTGCCGTCGGAGAGCCGGATGACCTGGATGACGACATTGATGGCGCTCGCGATCTGCTGCCGCATGGCCTTTTCCGGAAGATCGAGGCTCGCCATGGCCACCATCGTCTCCAGACGGCTCAGCGCGTCGCGCGGCGAGTTGGCGTGGATGGTGGTGAGCGAGCCGTCGTGGCCGGTGTTCATGGCCTGGAGCATGTCGACGGCTTCGGCGCCGCGGCACTCACCCATGATGATCCGGTCGGGCCGCATGCGGAGGGAGTTGATGACCAGCAGCCGCTGCGGCACCTCGCCGTGGCCCTCGATATTGGCGGGCCGGGTTTCGAGCCGCACCACGTGGGGCTGGCGCAACTGCAATTCGGCCGAGTCCTCGATCGTCACGATCCGCTCGGTGCCGGGGATGAATGACGACAGGATGTTGAGCAGCGTCGTCTTGCCGGCGCCGGTGCCGCCGGAGATGAGCACGTTGAGCCTTGCCCGCACCACGCCCCGGAGCAGCTCGAGCATCGGCTCGGTGGCGCTCTCGTAGCGGATCAGGTCTTGGCCCGAGAGCGCGTCGCGCTTGAACTTGCGGATCGAGACATGGGGGCCGTCGAGCGCGAGCGGCTTGATGATGGCGTTGACGCGCGAGCCGTCGGGCAGCCGGGCGTCCACCATGGGCGAGGAGTCGTCGATGCGGCGGCCCACGGCCGAGACGATCCGGTCGATGATCTGGAGCAGGTGGCGGTCGTCCTGGAACTGCACGTCGGTCCGCTCGAGGCGGCCGTGCCGCTCGATGAACACGGTGTTGTAGGTATTCACCAGGATGTCGGAGACCTCGGGGTCCTTGATGAGCGGCTCGAGCGGGCCCAAGCCGAAGATCTCGTCGAGCACCTGGCCCACCACGACGTCCCGCTCCTCGAAGTTGAGCGGCACCGACTCCTGGGTGACGAGGTCGCCCACGACGCGGCGGATCGCCTCGGCCACCTGCTGGCGGTCGAGCCGGTCGAGGTTGGAGAGGTTGAGCCGCTCGAGCAGCTTCCGGTGCACCCGGCCTTTCACGACCTGGAGCGCGTGAATGTTGACCAGCTCGTCCGAAGCCGCACCGCCGGCCGGCGCTGCCGCGCCCGGCGCGGCCATTCGCTCCGGCTTCGCCGTTTCCCAGGGCAGCGTGGGCCGCCCGCCGTCCGCCTGCCCGCCGTTCGGGCTCCGGCCCGCCACGTCAGTCATTGCCTGAGCCTCCCGGCCGCTTTCCTACGCGGCCCAATACGGTGCGGAACTGTGCCGTGACAGCCCCGGTGATCCCGGGCTTGCGTTTGCCCGGCCCGAGCCCGGCGATCTGCGCCGCCAGCGCCTTCACATCCTTGGCGTACACCGACTTGCCGTTCAACACCACCGGCTTGCCCTCGTTGAGCGAGCTCATCACCGCCTCGTAGTCGTTGCTGATCTTCGAGAACACCTTCATCCCGAGGCTCTCCTCGACGTCGCGCACCGTGACCGGATCATTCGCGTTGTACCGATTGACCACCAGCCGAACCTGCTCGACGCCCCTCGGCAGCACCCGCTTGAGCAGCGGAAACCCGCGCTGGATGTTGCGCAGCGACGGGAGATCGACCGTCGTCACGATGAACACCAGGTCCGACTGCTCGAATGCGGCCAGGGTGGACGGCGCGAACGAGCGCGGCGTATCCACTACCACGTACTCGTAGTGTTGCCGCAGGAACCCCAGAATGCGGCGGACCTGGTCGGCGGTGATGGTCTCGGCCTTCTCGGGCTGGAACGGAGCCGAGAGGAGGTGGATGCCGGAATCGTGCCGCTCGATGTAGGAGGCGAGGAGGCTCGCATCCATCCGGCGGAAGTTTTCGACGAAATCGATGAAGCTGAACCGCGGCTGCACGCCCAGCGCGAGGGCGCTCTCGCCGAGCTCCAGGTCGAGGTCCACCAGCAGGGTCTTCTTGCCGGTGAGCCGGTGGAGCACGATGGCGAGGTTGGTGGCGAGCGTGGTCGAGCCGCCACCCCCCTTGGGGCTGAAGAGCGACAGGATCTGGCCGACCCGCTGGGCCTCGTTCTGGGCGCGGCCGATCTTCTGGGAGAACCGCTCGATCGAGCTCTTGAGCGCCTCGGGATTGATGGGCCGGAGGAGGTAGTCCGACACGCCGGCGCGCATTGCGGCCATGAGCAGGTCGGGCGCCAGCTCAGGCCCGATCGCCACGATCTTGAGATCGGGGCTCATGTCGGCGAGGAAGTGGGCGAACCGGATCCCGGTCTCCGGGTCCTCGTGCAGGTCGAGGAACACGAGATCGGGCTTGGCCTGGCGGAGCGCGGTGAGGTGCGCCTCGCCGATGGTGGCGAAGCGCTCGGGAATCTCGAGGTCGATCACGACGCCCAGATCCGCGCCCCCGAGCAGGCGCCGGAGCGCTTCACGCAGGGCCGCGTCGTGGCCGACCAGGACGCTCCGAATGGCAGGTTTCGTCATGCGCTCCGTTTCGCTTCCGTCGCCTCGGCGGGACGGGTTATCTGATCAGCCGGATCGTCTTCACCAGCGAGCCGTTCGTGCCGCCATTGCCCGCGCCCACGCCCTTGGTGAAGTGCAGGAAGATGCCGGTCACCCACCGCTTGGGGTTGCCGCCGCCGCCGTTGCCGCCACCGCCGTTCCCCCGGCCGCCGCCGTTCCCGCCGCCTCCATTAGCCACGGTGAACGGCTTCTCCACGAATACCGTGGCGAAGTTGTTGAAGGTGAGGTCATTGGCGTTCGGAGCAGTGGCGTACACCGCTGGGTCGTACACGGCCACCGTGATGACCCGCGGGCTCTGCATCCAGTCGTCTTCGGTGCAGGTGCCGGTCGCCGGGCACTTGTTCGAGCCGACCACCTGGTTGTTCTGGTCGTCCCAGGTCGCGTTCGGATCCTCGCTGTACAGGTCGTCCCATGCGTTGCCGATCGGGCCGGCACCGATCCCGTTGGCCGCCGGGTAGCTCTGATTCACGCTCGCTTCGCTGAGACCGCAACTCGCGCCTATTCCAGCCGCCACCGAGGCGGCGGATGTGCCGCCCGGTCCGTTACCGCCGCCGGGGCTCCCGTCGGTGGCCCAAGCCTGGTAGAACGACGACGGCTGAATGCTCGGGCCGGGGTTGCCGTTGCCAGGCGACTCGATCATGAGCACGAGACGGCGGCCGAAGTCGTTGATTTTCGCCGTCTGGTAGGTGCCGACCTGGCCATTGCGATACCCCGTGCCGTACCCGTTGACCGTCTGGCCGTACGACTGGCCGGCCGCACCGGTGTAGTGCCAAGCCTCGATGAAGTCGTTCGGCGGCGAGGGGTAGCCGTTGCCCGAGGCCGGCGGCCCCGGGATGTCCCACACCTTGTTGCTCACACCGTTCGGGACCAGCGTATCAGCTCCCTGGCCCGGCCCGGGCTCACTCCACATGTCGGGAATCGCGATCGGCTTGAGGCACTGCACCTTGCCCGAGGGCGAGGCCTGGGCCGTGGCCGCCGCGTTCACGGTCGAGCTGCTGAAGCCGATCGTCGAGGCGAACCAGTTGCGGATCCCGGCGCGCTGGATGACCACGTGCACCAGCAGGCTGTCGGGCACCGGAACCACGCTCACGATGTCTGGATCGCTCACCTGCACGTGCTGAATCGAGTTCAGTTTGGCGAAGTCCCGTGCCGCCGAATCGACAAACGGCACCGCGGCGTTCGGGTCGGGGATGAACATGTACTGACCGGCGCCGGCCAGCGCGCTCGCGTCCGCCGCGCGTTGCGCCTCCGTTTGCGCGCTGTACAGCATGCCGAGATCGATCGCGATCGCAGACAGCCCGAGCATCGTGAAGATTGCCACCGCCACGAGCGGCAGGGACTGGCCTCGCTCGTTCCGGGTACGACGAAAGCGCCTCCGCATTTTCGCCTCCGGGACCCCGTCCCGCACGTCGTCCGCACCGCCCGCGCGGGGGCCCCCGCGCGGGTCCTTCGCCACTACTTGACCAACCGCAGAATCTTGATGAGCGAGCCGGTGGCGCCGCCCGCCCCGGCACCGACGCCGTCAGCGTAGCCGATGAAGCGGCCCATGACCCAGCGCTTGGCGTTCTGGCCGTTGCCCACCTTGTACGGCCGCTCCATGAACACCCGCGCGAAGTTGAGGAACGCGAGATCGTTGTTGCTCGGCGACGTGCCGTAGAGCGTCGGATTGTAGATGCCGATCGTGATCACCCGCGGGCTGTTCTTCCAGTCGGAAAACTCGCACGCGCCGCTCGCGGGGCACTTGTTCGATCCCGTGATCTGATCGGCGCCGCCCGAGGTCACGTTCTCGTTCCACGTGGCATTGGGATCGAGCTGATACAGATCGTCCCATGCTTTGCCCACCTGGCCGGTGCCCAAGCCGTTTTGCTCTACCGTGTATTCGCCCTCTACGTCCCCCACCACTGCGGATGCGATATCGCAACCATTCCGGATGTCGTTCGCCAGGTCCATTTTGCCGGCTTGTCCCTGGGGCAACCAAGCCTGGAAAAACGAGTGCGGCGTGATATCGACGTCGTTACCGTTGCCGTCCATGATCATCAGCACGAGCCGCCGGCCTACGTCGTGATTGGTCGCGGCCAGATAGGCGCCCGCCAGCCCGTCGCGGTAGGTCGAACCCCATCCGGTCGCGCCCTGCTGGGTCTGCGGCACGTAGACCTGACCGGGATCGATCGAGCCGGTCGCGTCCCAGCGCCACTCCTCCCGCGGGTGCGGGGGATTGTCCACCGGCACGGAGTTTCCGGCGCCGCCGGATGAGGGCGGCGGCGGAAGATCCCAGACCTTGTTGGCCGAGGGATTGATCAGGGGCAGATCGCGCGTGGACGTGAGCGTGTCCAGCCCCGTCGGCGTTCCCGGCTCGTTCCAGAGATCCTGCGCCGCGATCGGCTTGATGCACTGCACCTCTCCCGCCGGCGCGGCCTCCGCTGTCGCAGCCGCGGCGACGGTCGAGGTGGCGAAGCCGAGCGTCGAGGCGAACCAGTTCTGGATGCCGGTGCGCTGGAGGACCACCCTCACCTGCAACGTCGCCGGATCCGCGTTCACGCTCACGATATCGGCGTCCGTGATCGACACGTGCTGAATGGCGTTGCGCTTGGCATAATCTCGCGCCACGCTGTCCGCCAGCGGCGCAGCCGCGTCGGCGTCAAACTGCTCCTTGAATTTCTCCGCCCCCGCGAGCGCCGCCGAATCGGCGGCGCGCTGCGCCTCGGTCTGCGCCACGTACAGCCGCCCGAGATCGATCGCGATCGCCGCAAGCGCCAGCATCATGAACAACGCCACCGCGAAGAGCGGCAGCGTGGCGCCGCGCCGCGCGGTGGTCGTCCCGCCGAATACCCGCATACGAGCCTCCCTCCGCTACCGCCGCTCCACTACTGCTGGTCCACCGGATTCGGTTGGGCGTCCTTCGGCTCGAACTGATTGCCCACGCCGACGCCCTTGCCGCTGTCGGCGCTCGCCGGCAGCCGCATGTACTTGTCCCACTGCCACGTCGAAGGCTCGCCCGTCGGGATCGGCACGACCTCGTTGCCCGGCACGATGAGCCGCGGCGTCACCAGCACCAGCAGCTCGGTGCGCCGCTGCCGCGCGTCCTTCGAGCGGAAGAACTGGCCCAGGATCGGCAGGTCGCCCAGGATGGGGATCTTGCTCACGTTGTTGATGAGCGAGTTGTCCAGCAGCCCCGCGATCGCGAGGTGCTGACCGTCGCGCATCTCCACCTCGGTCTCCGCCCTCCGGGTGAGGAGGCTCGGAATCGTGAAGCCGCCGAACACGAGCGCGTTGCCGAAGTCGAGGGAGGAAACCTCCGGCGCCACCTTGAGCCGGATGCTCCCGTTCCGCGTGATCGTGGGCGTGAACTTGAGCTTGATGCCGAACTCGCGGAACTGGATCGCCACCGCGCCGGCGCCGCCGCCGCCCTGGATGGACGGATAGGGGAACTCGCCGCCGGCCAGGAACGAGGCCTCCTTGCCCGGCAGCGCCACCAGGTTCGGCTCCGAGAGGCTCTTGAAGTTGCCGCGGGTTTCGAGCGCGCGGAGCACCGCCTCGAAGCTCGCCCCCGCGTTGAAGAGCCCGAGGTCGAGGATGCCGTCCTGGAAGGTGCCGGCCGGCGAGGCAAAGGTGCCCGGCGCCACGTTGCTCGAGCCGCGCCAGTCGCCGTTGTCGCTCAGGTTCTGCGGATTCCTGACCAGGAACTGGCTGCGCAGGTCCTGCAGCGCGCTCTTGTTCACCTCGGCAAACCGCACCTGCAAGACCACCTGCACCGCGTCCGGCGTGGTGAGGTTGTCCACGATCGTGGCACCCGAGCCCTTGGCGATTTCTACGGCGCGCGCCGCCACGCTCGCGTCGCGCACCTGCCCCGACAGCGTCACGGTGTTACCCGTGGCGTTCACGTCGATGTGCTCCCCCGGAAGCACGGCCGAGAGATAACGCTGCAATCCGGTCGCGTCGGCCGTGACCTCGATACTGTAGAGCCGCACCACGCCGGAGTCGTCCCAGAGAAACAGGCTCGTCGTGCCGAGCGCGCGCCCGCTCACCACCACCTCGGTGGGCGAGACCGCCACCACGTCCGCCACGTCCGGATCGCCCAGCGAGAAGCGCTGGATCTTGACCGGGTTCACCAGCAGCACCGACGCGCCCTTGGACACCGACATCACCTGCTCGGGCTGCTTCACGAGCCGCTGGGCCTCGGCCGGCCGGCTCGCGGCCAAGAGCAGCAGCGCCGCGGCGAGCGCCGTCAGGGCGCGGGGTGGCATCCACGAAGCGGCGGAGTCGCGACGTAGCGTGTGCACGGGGCTCCCGGGGTTGGAAGTCAGGGATTGTTCCGAAACGTCGTGAGCGTGCGTTCACCACCGCGATATCCCTCGATGACGGTCGGCGGCGGATTCTCGCTCGGCCTGGGTATGAAGCGGGGCCGGGGAGCCTTCGGCTCGACCGAGCCCTTGGGCGGCGCCACCAGCGAGAGCTGCTCCGCCTTGGCGCCCTGGGTCACCACCGACGTCGTGTCCAGCGTGTTGCGGAGGGCGAGCTGGATCTGTCCCTCCTTCGATGCCAGCGCCAGCAGCTCGGCCTGCTCCGGCGTCACGAGCAGCGTCACCACCGTCACGCTGAGCGGCTTGCCCTCCTTGTCGTGCTGCAGGATCTGGCCGGCGGCCAGGGTGACGATGTTCTGCAGGATGGTCTTTGTGGTACTCTCCGGCCGGCCGTACTCCTTGTTCTGCGGCAGCGTCAGGATCACGTCCGAGCGGGTGCCCGGCAGCACGAACCCGGCGACGCCCACGACTTCGTCCACCCGGACGCTCACGGCGCGCATCCCGTCCTTGATGAGGATGGGGAGCCCGCCGCCCGCGTCCATGCCCGCGAGTTTGGTGGTGAGCAGCGGTTCGTTTTCCGCCACCGCCGTGAGGACGCCGCGGCCGACGACGTCCGACGGATTGCTCACGAACCCCGGCGGCAGCGTGTTGCCCGGATAGGGAATGGTCTTCACGTCCTCATTGCGCACGATCCCGCCCACCGGCAGCGCGTGCGCGGCCACCACGAGATTCACCTTGGCCGGCTCGGCCGCGAGCAGCGGCGTCGGCTGCTGCCGCAGGTAGCGGAGCGCGAGCGTCGCGGCGAGCGTGCCCGAGATGAGCGCCAGCAGCAGCATGACCCACGGCCGAGTCTTTCGCATGAGGGCTCTCGCTTACTCGTTGCGCATGTGGGCCGACGAGCCGATCAGGATACCGTCGGAACCATTGGTCCACTTCATGAGCGTACTGACGAGGGGCAGCTTGTAGCGGACGACAACGGTGACGATCGCGTCGTTGCCGGTGTTGCGCCACTCGCCCACGACCGTGTCGCCGACGCCGGCGCCGGTGAACATGTTCGAGCAGTAGTTGGCCGTGGCAGGGTCCGTCGTGTCGAGGTCGCAGTTGTACACGAGATCGGTGACGCCGGCTCCCCCGGCCTGGAGGCGGTTGAGGATGCGCGTTTGAATCGCGTCCGGCTTGACGTCGGCGTCGGCGACCACCGTGGAGCGCGCCCCTTCGCGCGCTGAGTCGGTCACGACCTGCGAAATGCTCCACCCACGCCCGAACTCGATGATCCCGCCGATCAGGAGCAACAGCACCGGCAGGACAAGGGCAAACTCCGCGAGGCTCTGACCCGAGCGGTCGGCCGCGAAGCGCCGGAGGACCTTGAGCGTCATATGCGTACCCCTCCCGCGAACCACCACACGAGCGTTCCGAGCGCGATGGGGACGCCGTACGGCACCGTCAGGGCGCC
This sequence comes from Gemmatimonadales bacterium, assembly GCA_036279355.1. Lineage (NCBI taxonomy): Bacteria > Pseudomonadati > Gemmatimonadota > Gemmatimonadia > Gemmatimonadales > Gemmatimonadales bacterium. The sequence goes on along the minus strand of DASUJH010000033.1, from coordinate 12,170 downwards.
GGGCGACGTAAGCCGCCGCCCCTGCCCGTCCCCGCCGAAGATTTTCCACGATCTGAACAGGTCCAGTGTATTGACCAGCAACAGGGGCAGCAAGCCCTTGCGCGCCACGCTCACGACGGCGACGATCATGCCCGCGATCATGATGAGGGCGAGGGCCCCGATCAGATTGTCCGGACCCATGAACGCCCCCATGGCGCCGAGCAGTTTGGCGTCGCCGGCGCCCATGGCGCCGATGGCGTAGAGCACGAAGCCGGCGGCAAGCGCCAGCCCGGCGCCTTGCACGCCCGCGGATAGCGCGGGCCAGCCGAACAGGCTCCGGACCAGGAGCGCGGCCACGAGGCCGGCTATCGTGAGCTGGTTGGGGATCCGGCGGGTCCGCAGATCGGACCACGCGGCCACCACCATGAGCCCGGTGAGGCTCATGCTCGCGGCGGCCTGCAAGGTCCGGCTGTCGGCAGCGATCAATGGGTCCTCACCGTCCTACGAGTGTGGTGGCAAGCCCGAGCACATCCGCCACGCGGGCGAACACGCCCCCGACGCCCTGGCGCACCATCTGGAGAAAAACTGCGAGCACGGCGACGCCGAACACGAGCACGATCAGGTCGCTTACCCGACCGCGGCCCGCGCTACTGTACCGCCGGCGCGCTGCGGCGCCGGGTATTTCAGCGCTGCACGCCTCCACCTCCGGGCCGGCCGCCACCGAGTCCGATGGCGGCGCGACACGGACGGGGTTCGAAAGCTTGATCAGCTGATCGCGTTCGCGCTGGCGAGCGCAGTATTGGCCTTGCTGAAAATGCCCTTGATGCTGTTGCCCATGCCCTCGATGAACAGCACCACGCCGACCACGATGAGGCCGAGCAGAAGGGCGTACTCCGACAGCCCCTGCCCCGACTCATCCGTCCAGAACATCCGCGCCACGTTCGTCATATTGCCTCCGCCTACTGGTGGTGGAAAAGCGGGGGGTCGCCTTTTGCGCACCTTCCCCGACGCAGACGCCCCTCGAAGGCGGAGCGTCAGAACGTCCCATTTGGTCTGCGGTTCTTTCGATAGATTGCGGGAAACCGGCGCCCTGTCGGGCAAGAGGTGTGCCCACCGCACGATGCGGCCCTGGCCAGAACGGCAACCTACGGCCGGCCTCCCTCCCGCTTCGGAAACGCCGGCTCGCGCCGGCACCCGCCCCGCGGCTCGCCATTAACCCCTTGCTTGCCTGCCGCTTGCCGGAGTCCAGCGCTCGGCGCTCGGCCGTCTGAGATTTCGCCGGGGGCCGGGACCCGCGACGTGCTCATAGACGGCCACCCGGCGCGATTTTCGCTTGTCGGAGCCCTACACCAAGGTTGTGGCGGCATCGCTTCAAGTGAATCCGGAGACCGCACCGGCCAAGACCAGCCTGGCGGCCGATGGCTCCGGTGCTTGGGACAGCATCTATCCCGCCACGCCACAATGGCTTAGTTTCACGCGACCGCGCCATTCCCCAAACCCGGGACCGCCCGGAACCGGATGCAGAAACCCCCCGAGCGCCGAAGCCCATTCGGACCCCCCGCGCTCCCCGCAGTCGTGTTCGCGACCGTGGCCCTGCTGGTTCCGCTCGGCCTCGAGTTTCCATTGCTCAACTCGGACGGCGACGTGGCCCGCCACCTCCGCCACGGGCTCACGATGCTCGACCAGCACGCGCTCATCCACGCCGATCCCTTCTCGTTTACCCGGCCGGGCGCGCCGTTCCTGGGCTTCGAGTACGGCAGCCAGCTCGTGCTCGCGCTGGCGCACCGCGCCGGCGGCCTCGCCGGCGTCGCCATTTTCGCGGGGCTGCTGTTGGGCGCAGTCTACGCGCTCCTCGCCGCCTTTCTGCTCCGGCGCGGCGTCGACCCGGTCCTCACGTTTCTCGTCACAATGGCGAGCGTCGTGCTGGGCTCGGGCCACTGGCTTGCCCGGCCGCATCTCTTCACGTTCCTGGGCATCGTCCTGTTGCTCGGGCTGCTCGAGCCCCGGTTCAAGAGAAACGTTTGGCTCGGCCTGCCGCTCTTTGCGGTGTGGGCCAACCTGCACGGCGGCTGGCTGCTTGGCCTCATCGTGATCGGCGTGTACGCCGCCGGCGCCGCGCTCGAGACGCTCACGGCGAACTCACCCTCGGCGCGCGCGCGGTGGATTCGCGAGACGCGGTCGCTCTGCCTCCTGCTTGGGCTTGGCGCCATCGCCACGCTGCTCAACCCCCACGGGCTGGCGCTCGCGGGGCATGTCGCGGGGTTCTTTGCCGACCCGTACATCGTGAACAACACGGCGGAATTCCAGTCGCCCAACTTCCACGAGCCTTGGGCGCGGGCCTTCCTGCTGGTGCTCCTCGTCCTGCTCGGCGCGCTGGCGCTCACCCGCCGCCGCCCGACCTGGCCGAGGCTGCTTCTGATCGCCGCCGGGGTGGGGCTGGCACTCGTCTCCCGGCGCAATATTCCAATTTTCGCGCTAACTGCCCTGCCGGTTGCCGCCCTGCACCTGGCGCCGGAATGGGCCGCGCTTCCCGATCCGCGGGCGTTCCGGGCCAACTTCGCCCGCTCGGCCCGGCAGGCCGTATCCTGGCCGTGGATTACCGCGACCGCGGCTGCGATGGCGGCGCTCGGCTTCTCGCACGGCCGGATAGGCAACGCGCAGGTCGTGGGCGATTCGTTCAGTGCGCGGCTCTTCCCGACGGCGGTAGTGGCGCGCGCGCGGCGCGACGGCGAAACCGGGCGCCTCTTCACCGACTTTTCCTGGGGCGGCTACATCCTCTACGCGTGGCCGGAGCAGAAGGTCTTCATCGACGGCGGGACCGATTTCTACGGCCCCGGCCTCCTGGAGGAGTACCAGCGCATCATGCGGCTCGACCCGGGCTGGCGCGAGCGGCTCGACCACTGGCGCATCGATCTGCTGCTGCTCAAGCCCCGCTCGGCGCTGGCCCACGAGGCGATGCGCGACGGCGATTGGCAACTGGTGGATTGCGACTCGGTCGGCGCGCTGCTCCGCCGGCGAGCTGCGCCGGATACCGCGGCGCGCTCCGTAGCGCTCAGCGCGGACTCCGCTGAGGCCTCGCTCGATGCATGCGCACCGCCGTCTGGCGACGGGTCCGAGAGCTATTCACTTCGGCCGCTCGGCAACGCCGAGCAGCGACAGGCCCCACGGCAGGCCGATGCCGTTGGCGAGGCTGCTTTCGGCGCTCAGGATGGCCGTGAGGATCGCGTTCACGGGCGGGCTGTACATTCTGAGATCGGATTGACTCCGCCCGTTTCCGGGGCGCAACCGCTGCACCAACCGCCGCGCGCAAACCATCGGAAAGAGCGCGGCATTCCAGTACGAGAGGCGGACGAGGCGTAGCCCTCCGGTCGCCATAAGCGACCGCACCGCGGACCGGGTGTAGCGGCGGAAGTGATGCAGCGCGCGATCGTGCGGCCCGGAGAGCCAGGGGTGCGCGGGGACCGTGAATACCAGCGCACCGCCGGGCTTGAGCACCCGCGCCACCTCCCGCACCGCCGCACGATCGTCGTCGATGTGCTCCAGTACGTCCGAGGCCACCACCAGATCGAATGCGCCGCCGGCGAGGGGGATGGCGGTGCCGCTTGCGCGGCAGCACTCCGCCGCGCCGCTCCGCGCGGCGAGCTCGACCGCGACCGCGCTGGGCTCGAGGCTCACGACGCTGCCGAGCGCCGCGAGCGCGGCGGTATTCGCGCCGGTACCGGAACCGAGATCGAGCACCCGACGCGGCGCGATACCGTTCGGCGCCGCGCGCGCGGCGGCGCGCAGCAACGCGCGGCGCCGAGCCACGAACCAGGCGTGGGTCTGCTCGACCTCGTGCATGCGCAGATACTCGGTGGTTTCCACGCCGATGCGCCTCAGGTGCCCCGGACATAGACGCGGTACCCCGCGACGTCCGCGCCGCGGCGATACCGCGCGATGAGCGCCGGAAATCGGGGGTCGCGAGCGAGGAATGCAAGGTAGTCGTACGGGGAATGGCCGTTCTCTTCGCGCCCCGGCATCGGCGTGGGCACCAGCACGATGCCCGGCCGGTAGCGCGCCCAGTCGCTCACGACCGCCTGAATGCAGTAGCGCTCCGCGGCAGGCAATGTGGCAGCCGGCCGAAACACCGGCGGCCGGCCGGAGTGCACGGCATCGGGATAGAGGGCCTGCACGAACCAGAGCATCGGGAAGCGCGAGGCCCATCGGGCGCCGCTCTCGTTCACGAGCGGAAAATTGAACCGCCCTGAGAGCCGGAGTACCGGTCCGTCGGCCGCGTACGCCCGCAGCGTCGGGGCGAGTGCGGCGATCTCCTCCGCCATCGGATGCGGGGTTGTCATGCCTGCGATAGCCCACACCGCGGCGGACGCGGGTACCACCACGGCGCCGACTCGCGCCACCGCAACCGCGACGCACCCGCTCAATCGGGCGGCCCGGCGCGGATCGAGCGCGACGAAGCCCAGCAGCAACGTGGCGCCCGCGCTTACCGGGTAATAGTGGTAGTTGAAGCCCTTGGCCTGCACGAGTGCAGCGGCGAAGAAGCCCGCGGTGACCGCCGCGGTGGCGTCGGTGAGGCCGGTGCGAGCGACATTGTTTCGCGCGGCGGCGTAGGCGAGCAATGCGAGACACGCGAACACCAGCTCGGGACCTTCGGCGAACAACCGCGAGAGCGACCGATGCTCCCATCCCCAGTAGGTCCCGCCGAGGCGGTGCACCAGGTCGAGATACGCGGGGAGGCCGAGGAACGCGAACGCCGCGATGTAAATCGCGGCGAAGGCCGGCGTCCAGAACAGCTCGGGCCCGAGCCGCTCGCGCTTGCCCGCCGTCCAGCGCCACGAAAGCAGCGCGAGCGCCGCCCACACCAGCGCGACGTATGGCTTGAGCGCAATGCCGACCGCGGCCAGGAGACCGGCCGCATGTCGCAGTGCGCGCGGTGCACTCGGCCCGTCGCGGCGCCGCGCCACGGCCGCCGACGCGGGCAGCACGAGCGCGAAGGCGAGATGCTCGCGTTGGCCGAAGTGGGCCCGGGTCCAGAGAAAGAGGAGCGCCGCAAGCAGCATCGCCGCCGCATTCCGGCGCCAAGCACGATCGGCCGCCATGCTCGGCCGCAGCGCCTGCCAGAGCGCGAGCGCCAGCACACAGATGCACGCGACGCCGATGCGGTTCGCGAGCAGCGCCGGCACGCCGAGCCACCGCTCGGCCAGCGCGGCCGGAAAATCGAGCCACACGGCGAGCGGCGGATTGATTTCGGCGAGATCGGTGTAGAGGTGGGCGCCGCGGGTGAGCTCCTGCGCGACGTACACCAGCCAGGCGACGTCCCAGTTGGCTGGCCGCGCTAGCTCGGAGGCGAGGCCGAGTGCCACGATCGGCGCCGCCCAGATCGCCCACCCATATCGGACTGCCTTCGCCGGCTGGGCGTGCTGCTTCACGGTGTCGAACCCGCGGCGAATTCCGCACGATAGAGCGCCGAGTACTCGAGACTGTCGGCCAGGATCACCCGCGCCCCGGCCCGCTCGACCGCTGCCAGCAGTACGTCGCCTTCGTGCGCCGTCGGATGCGCATGATCCGCGAGCACGATCCAGACGACGGGACGAGCCACCGCACGCATGCGGTCGGCTTCGTTTTCGGCCCAGCCGGCATCCGGCGCGGTCGGCGTGAACCCAGCCCATTGCGCGGCCTGCACGCCGCATGCAACGCCATAGAGATGCAGCCTGCGACCGACGGTGTAGGTGAGCTCTCGCCCCTCTCCGACCGGCCGCGCTCCGCGGCTCGGCGCATTTACGAACCCGGCGCCGCCGGGGCTCGCGATCTCCGCGGTCCAGCGCAGCCGGTTCCAGTCGGGGCTATCCCAACCGGTCGTGTAGTAGGTCCACGCCGGCGTGGCGCGGTGAAAGACGTACACCGGGTCGTGAGGCGCTGCGCGGCGGTCCAGCACGCGCGCGAGCGTTCGCACATCCTCACCGCCCGAGGGGCGGATCGAGAGTCCGGTGACCAGTACGATGCCAGGCACGAGGGCGGCGCCGATGAGCCATCTCGGCCGAAACCAGGGCCTCCGCGCAGCGAGCCAGGCTGCGGCCTCCTCCAGACCGGCCGCGACAAGCAGGCCAAGCAAGGGCGCCGTGAAGAGCATGGTGCGTGTCGACACCGGATAACGCCCGAGCGCGCTCGCTGCAAAGGCGGCGACGATGGGGCCGGTGATTACGAGTGCCGCAGGCCGCCCCATGCGACGCGCGAACGCCGCGGCGCCGAGCGCTGCCACCGCCAGCACGACGGCGCCGTCGCCCGTAAACGCCAGGGCGAAGACGCCGAGCGCCGTTTCCTCCCAGGCCCGACCGATCCGACCGGCGAGATCCGGCGTGCTCGGCACGAGGAAGGCCGCGTGCCAGTACTGCCGCATGTACTCGCTCGACGCCACCGCGCGGTAGCACACCGCGTAGAGGACCGCGAAGAGCGCGGCCCAGGCAAGGCCCGCAAGCGCGAGGCGCCCGAGCAGCGCGCGCCGGCGCGCCGGCGGAAGGGAGCGGTCGAGAGCGTCCCATGCGAGCGCGGCCCCCGCGGCGCCGGTGACGAACGCGGCGGGGAGCGAGAGCACGATGGCGGCGGCGCCCGCGAGCCCGAGCCGAAGCCAGCCGCGGCCCTGGCGCAATTCGCCGCGGCGCTCGAGCAGGTACCAGAGGAAGCCGAGCGCCACGAGTGCGTCCAGGCTGTAGGGCTTGAGCTCCCCAGAGTAGCGCAGCAGCGGGATCGAGGTGGCGAGCAGGCCGACGAACGCCACGGCGCCCAGGGGGCCGAGCAGGCGGCGTCCGGCGCCCCACGCGAGCGGCAGCAGTGCGAGACCGGCCAGGAGCGGCACGATTCGCAGGCTGTACTCCGTCACGCCGCCGAGCGTCACGGCGAGCCGCTCGCCCCACAGGAACGGCACCGTGGCGATCTGCGCGTAGTCGAGCGGGTGCGTGAGGCCGGCGAGCGAGCGCTGCGCCACGTTGAGCGCGAGCATCGCTTCGTCGCCCCAAAGTGCCGGCCGGCGGAGATACGCGGCCAGGCGGACGGCGGCGCCGAGCACGAGCAGCGCGACAACGGCGCTCCCGGCGGTGATGCCGGCTGCGGCCGTTGCGGGCGTTCCCCGGAGGGGCCGCATCGCTGCTGAGGTCATGGGGGACCGGCGACAATTGCAGGGGGCTGCGGATAGTCGATGGAGAGAAGCTCGGCGCCTGAACTAGCCGACACAATATGTACCGTGCCACCGGTTCGCCGGATGGCCTCGAGCAACGGGGCGGACTCGTCGAGCTGAGTGTGTGCGTACCCGCTGAGAAGGACCCAAGCACGGGCATGCGCCGCCGCATGGAGGCGTTCAGCTTCGGTCTCGGCCCATCCGGTATCGGGGAAAGTGGGAACGAATCCGAGCCACGCCCGAGCCTGGGCACCCGTCGATGTGCCGATGACGATGCGGTGTCGGCGCCAGCTAAAGTCGGGAACGGTAGCCATTGCCGGAGAGCGGCGACCCCGGGCAGCGCCGTTATTAAATGATGGGCCGCCGAGTCCAGCCACCTTCGCGGTCCAGCGGAGCTGGTTGGGATCGGGCCAGCGCCAATCGGTCGTATAGAACGTCCAGCCGGGGATCGTCCGGGCAAAGATGTAAACCGGTTCGCCCGGCGCTCCGCGTTCAGCGAGCTCTTTGACCAGGGGCCGGATTTCCTCCCGTTTGCTCGGCTCGATCGGGGACTGCACGGTGACCCAAGCCCACGCCGGGATCGCGGCGGACCCGACGAACAACACGCCGAGCAAGGCCGCACCGGCAGCCGGCTGCGAGCGCGATACGGCAGTTCCCGCCCACCATACGCCGGCGGCGCACAGCACGGCGAGCGCGGGCGTAGTGAAGAGCAGCAACCGCACCGCGATCGGGTATTCGCCCGCCACTGACGCGCCGAACGGCGCCGTCAGCGTAGCGAGCAGCAGGAGCGCGGTCGCTCTCCCTCGGCGGAGCGCGACCCAGGTCGACCCAGCAGCGGTGAGCCCCGCGACCAGCCACAATCGATCGAAGATGCCGCCCCAGCAGTTCACACTGCACGCCAACTCGCCCAAGCCGAGGACCACGCGTCGGCTCAAGTGCGGTGTCCCCGGGCGGAGGAACGCCGCCTCCCAGAAGCGCTGCATGTATGCGGCGGTGGCGGGCGAGGTCAACGCCAGCCGGTAGGCGCCGGCGAACGCGACCAGCCACGTGATCGCGAGCATGGCCACCCGGCTGATGCCGTCGCGGGATCGGCGGGTCCAAACTATCGCGGCGAGTGTGACAAGTGCCGCGGCGCAGGTGAACACTGCGGACAGTGAGCCGATGATCCCGATAGTGCCGATGGCGCCCAAGCGTACCCAGCCGCGCCGCACGTCCGGCTCGCGGAGCACGGCCAGCGCGCAGAGCAATACCACGGCGCTCACGCACGCATCAAGCGTGTACGGTTTGACCTCGCCCGAGTAGCGGATCAGCGGGTACGCCGTCGCGGCGATCGCGGTGGCGAGCACCGCGGCACCGGCCGGCACGATCTGCACAGCGAGGCGATAGACCAACACCAGCAGCACGCAACCCGCGATGAGGGGCCATAGCCGCAGCGCGTACTCGTTGGCGCCAAGCGTGAGAAACGCCGCACGCTCGAGCCAGAGGAAGGGAAACGAGGCGATCTGGGCGTAATCCAGTGGTGAGAGCAACCGGCCGAACGAGCGCCCGCCAATATTGAGCGCGAGCATCGCCTCATCGCCCCAGAGCGACGGGCGCTGCACGAAATACCCGACCCTGAGCGCCACCCCGAACGCGATGACCAGCCCCGCCGCCGTCCCCGGCCCGAGCGGGCGCCGCATTGCGCTCAGGAGCGCGCCGTGCGCTCGAGCGTCTGCTCGCGGAGGGCCGGCGACCCCGATCCGGCGGGAAGCGGTGCCTGCGCGGGCGCGGCTGCGCGCGGCGGAAAGAAATTGAATCGCACGATGTGCCACACCGCGGCGACCCCGTCGCGCCACCCGATCTTCTTCCCCTCCGCATACGTGCGGCCGGAGTACGAGATCGACACCTCCCACACCCGCGCCCGCGCCTGCGCCAGCCGCGCCGTGAGCTCCGGCTCGAAACCGAACCGATCGCTCGTGAGCGCGAGCGACTTCATCAGCGGCGCGCGCACCATCTTGTAGCAGGTCTCCATGTCGGTCAGGTTGAGATCGGTCAACATGTTCGACAGGAGGGTGAGAACCGAGTTGCCCACCGAGTGCCAGAAGTAGAGCACCCGGTGATCGCCGCCCAGAAAGCGCGAGCCGAATACGGCGTCGGCCCGGCCGCGCTCGATCGGCTCGAGCAGGCGCGGCAGCTCGGCCGGGTCGTACTCCAGGTCGGCATCCTGCACCACGATCACGTCGCCGGTCGCGGCCGCGATGCCGCTGCGGATCGCGGCACCCTTGCCGCGGTTCTTCGCGTGGCGCAGCACCACGTCGACCAGCCCCTCGGCATGGAGCCGCGCGAGCGCGGTGTCGGAGCCGTCGCGCGACGCGTCATCCACCGCGACGATCTCGAGCCGCAGCGGCACGGCGCGCACCCGCCGCACCAGCGCATCGATGGTCGGCGCCTCGTTATACACCGGGATCACTACGGACAGGCGCGTCACGCTCACCTCCACGATCTTGGCGTGTGCCTAGCTGCGGCCGGCTGCGAGCCCCGCCCACGGCGCGATGTGCGGCGTACGATAGTTGCCGCGGAGGCAGCGGGCGCGCACCCGCGCCACATCCCACGCCATCGCCAGGCAATCAGACGCCAGGTTCACCTTGGATCCCGCGCGGTGGGTCCAGTTGACCGGCACCTCCGCCACGGCGTATCCCCGCTGCTCCGCCATCACCAGCAGCTCCACGTCAAAGCCGAATCCGGCGGTGCGCATGCGGGAGAAGAGATCGTGCGCCACCTCCCCACGAAACAGCTTGAACCCGCACTGCGTGTCCACGTACTTACCGGTGGCGAGCAGCCGCACCAGCAGATGAAACGCGCGGCCGATCCAGCGCCGATACGTCCTGGCCCGCACCGTGACGCCGGCACCCGCGAGACCGCGCGATCCGATCGCCACGTCGGCACCCGCGGCCACGGCCGCCTCCAGCCGCTCCAGCTCGGCGATGGGCGTCGCACCGTCGGCGTCGGTGAAGAGCACCAGCGCGCCGCGCGCGTTCACCATTCCACTCCGCACCGCGTAACCCTTGCCCCGGTTCTCCGCCAGCCGAATGAGCCGCACCTCGGGAAATTCAGCGGCCAGCGCGGCTGCGACCCCGCTCGTCCCGTCGCGGCTGCCGTCGTCCACTACGATGCACTCGATCGATCGGCCGCTCGCGCGGAAATACTCCGCGATCTCGCGTACGGTCGGCTCGAGCCGTCCCTCCTCGTTGTAGGCGGGGACGACCACCGAGACTGCGATGTCGGGGGCCATGCCGCGCCGAGCGGGCAATCGCTGTGCCCTGCGGCGAATGGCGCGAACCGCATGAGCCTCGCACAGATGCACGCCGCGCGCGGCCGCGGGCGGCCAAAAATGTGCCACCAGCGCACCAGTTGTTGCAAGGCGGCGGCAGCCGGGCGGCCCGCCCGAAAGCTTCAGGGCGCCACGGCCGTGCCGAGCCGCGCGCGGGCCCAGCGCCACGCGGCCCGCGCATCGCCCGGGTCCGACGCGTGGACGGGGGTCACGATGTGACCGGGCGAGACGACGAGCGTCGGGTGAAAGGCGAAGCCCGTGGCGCGGACGCCATCCGTGGTCTTCGCAATGTCGACCGCCAGCACAGCGCCCGTGCGCGCCGCGAGCGGATGGAAGTCGGCGATGAAATCGCCGAGGGAGTAGGCGATGAGCCGTCCGCGATACAGCTCGGGCGGTTCCAGCACGTGCGGATGCGCGCCGACCACGAGATCGACGCCCGCGTCGACGAGGTCGTGCGCGGCGCGGCGCTGGTCGGCGTCGGGCTCGAGGTGCCACTCGCGTCCCCAATGCACGAACGCCACCACGAACTCGGCGCCCGCTGCACGCGCACGCGCCACGTCCGCGCGAATGCGCGCGACGCCCGCGGTGCGGAACTCCGCGGTCCAGTCGTTGAAGACGAGCGTCGCGACCGGCGCCTCGCGGCTCGGCGGCACGCTCGCGCCGGATGGGTCGGTGCGTGCGTTCGGCGGGAAGGTGTAGGCAAGGAATGCGACCCGGATGCCGCCCGCGTCGCGCACGACGGGCGCGGTCGAGTCACGCGCGCTGCCGCCGGTGCCCACCGGCGTGAGACCCCGGGCAGTGAGCGCTGCGACCGTCGCGTCGATGCCGCCGAGTCCCTGGTCCCATGCGTGATTGTTCGCCGTGCTTACGAGATCGAACCCGGCGGCCGCGAGCGCCGCGAGGTGCGCCGGCGAGCCGTTGAAGGTGGCAGACCTGGGCCCCGGTCCCACCGGTGCGGCCGAGTCCACCGGAAACTCCAGATTCCCCACCGTGAGGTCGAAACCGCGGAGGAGCGGCGCCAGCGCGGCGTAGGAGCGCGTGAAATCGTCGCCGGCCTGGAGCCGGTGCTGCATCAGGTCGCCGGTGAATCCGAGCCGCGCCGAGGCGAGCGGCGCACCGGGCAAAGGCGAGAGCCCGCTCGGGGACGCGGGCGGCGGGCCCACGCTGTCGACCAGCACGATGGGCGTGCTCCAGGGCTCCGGCGGGTGAAGCACGCGGAACCCGAGGAAGCCCGCGCCGCAGAGCATGCCGAGCGCGAGCGCCGATTCGCCGAGGCGGCCGACGACGTCAGCGGGCCGCATGCGCTGCTCCGGCGAGTGCGTACACCTCGAAGCGGTCGTTGGCGTACACCACGTGGACGGCCGGATCCGGGTCCCGCGGCAGGCTCACATAGGGTGGCACGTCGAGCCCGCGGCGGTCCCAGACGAAGTAGTCGGCGCCCGTCGTGCGCAGCAGCTCGGCGATGCGCGCAGGCGTGTTGCGACTGGCGTAGCTCCGGTCCCAGAGCGGCACCGCGGGCCAACCGGCTGCCGCGCGCGCCGCGCCGTCCGGAGCGGAGATGAGATCGAGCCGCTCGCGCCACTCGGGCACGGCCGACACCGTCGAGGCGGGAAAGAGCTTGAAGTCGACGTAGATGCTTCGGCGGGCGTACTCGCGGAAGCCTTCCATGCCCGGCGGCACGATGAACAGCGCATCGTTAGAGGACCGTTGCGC
>DASUJH010000032.1 GCA_036279355.1 Gemmatimonadales bacterium | reverse complement strand
ATCGGCCGCGAGGACGGCGCCGAAGCGCTTGGTGAATTGCTCGTACGCGATCATCGCGCGCCCTCCACCGGTGCCGCGGCCGGCCGCCGGACCAGCGGGCGCGGATCCTCCACCCGCGGCACGTCGAACACGGGAAACGCGTCCTCCGCCCACGAGAGGGCGCGCGCCGCGAGCGTGCCGGAAAAGAGATCGAGCGCCGGGCGCGCGGCGGCGAGCGTCGCGTACGCGTCGCCTGCGCGGTAGGGCCGGTCGCCGACGCCGTCGCGGTCGAGGTCGAATACGCGGGGATCGCTCCAGAAATTGCCGCGCCCGTCGAGCGCCCACGCGTTCTCGCCCGTGCCGAGCACCTTGCGCACGGCCACGCGATTGTCCGCGAATACGTTGCCGGTGAACGTGTTCCCCTCGGCGCTCGCCAGGAGGTCCACTCCGATGCCGTTGCCCGCGACGAGATTCTCCCGGAAGATCCCATGCGTCGCGCCGTCGAGGAAGAGCCCGGTGAGGTTGCCCTCGATCCGATTCCGCTCCGCCACCACCTGCTCCGCCGTCTGCAGCAGGATGCCGTAGGCGCGGTAGCCGACGTGCCGCGCGAACACGTTCTCGCGGAACGTGATCCGCTTCGAGAACATGATCGCGGCGCCGGCCGCGTTCCGCGCAAAGGTGTTCCGCTCGAACACGTTGTCGTCGGAGTACATGTAGTGCAGGCCGTAGCGCACGCCGGTCACCTCGTTGCCGGCAACCGTATTGCCGCTCGCGAAGGAGAAGTAGATCCCGTCGCGCGTTCCGGCGATGTGGTTCGCGGTGATGCGGTTGCCGGTCGAACCGAAGAGGTGGATTCCGTTGCCGCGCGAGGACTCGGCGAGGTCCGCGGCCCCGGTGATCCGATTGCGTGCGATCTCGGAGCCGTGGGTCTCGAGCAGATAGATGCCGTGCAACGGATCTTCGATCATGTTGTCCCGCACCGTCGCGCCGCGCACCTTCACCAGCTTGACCACCGCCTCGTCCCGATCGAGCGAGCGGCCGCTCCCCCGCAGGGTAAAGCCGGCAATCGTCACCGAATCCGCACTGATCGTGACCACGGTGCCCGAGCGCGCGCCGTCGAGGATGGCGCCGGGGTCGCCGAGGAGGGTCACCGGCCGCGTGATGACGATCCGTTCCCGATAGCGGCCGGCGCGCACCCGGACGGTGTCGCCGGGGCGTGCCGCGCCGAGCGCCGCGCCCACCGATGCGAATCCGCCGGGACCCACGACCAGCATCCGGGGCGCGTCGCCCCCGGTGCCGGCGAGCGCGAGCGCGGCAAGCGCGGCGAGCGGGTTCACGTCTTGCTCCCGGTGCGCGGCCCCGCGCCACGCACATCGCTCATCAGCACCAGCGTCACGAGGGCGCCGGCCACGAGGGGCAGGAACGTGCCCCACGAGAAGTACGCGTAGCTCGCGAACTGGGCGATCTGGTTCATGCCGAGCATGGGCGGAGTGAACGGCGCGATGTGGATCGCGGCCCGCGGGTCGAGGTCGTGCCCGAACTGGTAGAGGCGCGACGTCATCGACCAGAGCCCGTACCCGGCGAGCGCCGCCATGAGCGCGAGCGGAAGCACCACGGCCCAGAGTCGCCGGACGAACGCCGCGGCCACGCACGCGGCGGCCACGATCGCGAAGCCGATCGGCAGGAGCCTCAGCTCGAGGAACAGGCCGTCCGAGATCGGCGTCATGCCGATGTAGTGGTTCAGCATGTTGATCTCCGTGATGTCGCCCCGGATGTGGTCGGGGTACACGACCATCCGGAGACCATCCGGGTACTGCGTGCTCACGAGCGTCATCCCCCAGAGCGGGAGAAAGATCGCCGCCGCGGTCATAATGGCGGCGGTCACGAGCAGCAGGCGGCGGCGGCCGCGCACGAGCCGGGTCATTGCGTCTCCTCCTGCACCGCCAGGTCCCGCGGCGGTGCCGCGTGCATCTCACCCTGGTTGCCGGTGTAGAGCGCCATCATCCGCCCCGCCGGCACCACCTCGAGGTAGCCCTGCATCTCCTGGTGCAGCGCCGAGCAGAAGTTGGTGCAGTAATAGGGGTACACCCCGGACTTCCGCGCGACGAGCTTCACCGTCTTGGTCTCGCCGGGGTCCACCACGACGTTCCGGTCGAACGCGGTGATGCCGAATCCGTGGATCTCATCCCGCTCCTGCTCCGCATTGGTGATGTGGAGGATCACGGTGTCGCCCTCCTGCACCTGGATGCGGCTGGGCTCGTAGAAGCTCCGGATCGCGTACACCTTCCCCTCGACGGTGTGCGTGGCGGCGTTCCGCGTCACCTTCGCGTCCTTCGGCTGCCAGACCGCGTTGGGATCGCGGCTCTCCTCCTTCGGGTAGAACTCGATCGGCTTGAGGACCTCGCGGCGTACCAGCTGCGCGAAGTGCGGCTCGGGATCGGTGTACGCCTCGTAGATCATCGTCATCTTTTCGCCGGTGATGTCGATGAGCTGCGAGCTCTCCGGAATCGAGGGCCCGACGTTGAGGTGCCGTCCCCTCGACATCTTGTTCATCGCGACGAGGTAAGTGCCCTGGGGGTGCCGCGTATCCCCGCCGGCCACCACCAGGTGTCCGACGTTGAACTGCACCGGAATCTTGTCCACCACGAGCGACTTTGGATCGACGCCCGGGGCGTAGGGCGGGAGCTTCCACTTGGCGATCGCGCTCTCGACGTAGAGCGACGTGTAGGCGTAGCCCTTCCCGTCGAACTGGGTGTGCAGCGGACCGAGGCCCACCGGCACCTCCAGCATCAGCGCCGACTCGTACCGGATCACCGGAATGCCGTCTTCGTTGCCGCTGAACTCCCGCCGGGCGATGGCGTCCCGGATCCGGGCGAACGAAAAGACCGTCGACGTGGGCTGGAGCTTGCCGGAGCAGATGACGTAGTCGCCGCTCGGATCCACATCCACGCCGTGCGGGCTCTTCCCGCAGGGCAGCAGATACATGACTCCGGGCACCTTGGCCGGGTCGATCATCGGGACGCCGACCACCGGGGCGGTCTTGCCGGCCCGCATCGCCTGCTCCGCCGCCTTCCAGTTCACCACGGCGATGTAGTCCCGATCCTTGCGGGATGCGGTCTGCTCCAGTTTGCCGGTGGCGCGCTCGGAGTTGTACGACGTCCAGAACGCCCACCCGTCGGAGGCGCCCTTGCCCGTGGCGCCCAGGTCCCAGTCGAACGGCGGCGTCATGATCTGCCACCCGACGCTCATCGTGCCGTCCTTCGGGTCGATCCTGATGCCGGTAACCGCGCCATGGAACTTCGTCGCGTACTCCTCGAGCGGCGCGTACTCCGAGGCCCACGGCACCGAGAATCGGGTCGCGACCAGCACGTACTCCGTGTTGTTGGTGACCATGGACGAGCCGTGATTGCCCATCGTGTTCGGGATGGGCCCGAGGATCTGCCGGGTCTTGAAGTCGCGCAGGTCGATCCGCGCGATCCGGTTGTTCGCGTTGTCGTTGACGAAGAGCCAGCGCCCGTCGTAGTCGCCGTCGGTCTTGGAGAGCGCCGGATGGTGCACGTCGCCCCAGGTGAAGCCGCCGAGCATCCGCCGGCTCTCTTCGTCGTACCCATACCCGGTGCCCGGATAGGGAGCGAACACCGGAATCGTGGCGATATGGCGCATCGACGGCACGCCCGCCACGTACACCTGGCCGGAGTGGCCGCCGGAGTAGAACAGATAGTAGGTGTCCAGATCACCCGGCTTGATGTACGTGGCGAGAGCGGCGTTCCGGACGTCGGCCGTCGCCATGGCGTGCTGACCCGGGGGAACCGGCTTGATGCCGCCGCAGCCGGCCAGACCGGCCACGGCGAGCGCAACGGTCAATCCTGCGACGCGGGACATACGACGCTCTCCTTTCAGTCCTCGACCTCGAGCTCGCCCGTCATGCCGAGCGCCGCGTGCGGGTCGCATTGAAAGTGGTACTCGCCAGGCTTCAGGTTGACGGGGATGTCGAGCGTCTGGCCGGGGAGCTGCAGCATCTCGCTCGCGGGGGGCAGCCCCTCGGCGCCCGGATTCTTCTCGGCCGCGAAGTGCACGTTGTGCACGCCGCTCACCAGCGTGAACCGGAGCAGGTCGCCCGGATGGGCTTCGATCTCTTTCGGCGAGAAGTAGTTTCCCTGGTCGTCGCTGATCGCCTTCACCTCGATCACCTTGCCGGTGGGCACCGCCGCCGGCTCTGCCGCCGCCGCCGGCGCGGCGGGCGTGTCGGATGGGGCGTCCGCCGGCCTTTGACCGCCGCAGGCGGCGAGGACTGCCAGGGTCATCGGGATGACTCGGGACCGGTGCAGGGGCATCATCGTTCGACCTTTCTCGCGTGCGCGTCGCGTTCCGTGCTTCTCGGGACGGTGGTAGTATGATCCGCGCCGGTACACACGGCGATGAAGCGCGCAGGAAGGTCTCTTCATACTTCTCGCCGGCCGGGGAGGCTCGGAACGTCCGTGAATCCGCTCGTCCGCCGCTATCTCAAGACCGCAATCGTGTTCCTCCTTCTGGGCCTCCTGCTCGGCGGCTGGATGATCGTTCGCCGCGAGCTCTACGGGCGGTATCCGACGCCCTATCTCGTGAGCGCGCACACGCACCTGCTGCTCGTCGGGTTCGTGCTGATGATGGTGATGGGGGTGGCGCTCTGGATGTTTCCGCGGCCGGCGCGGGAGGACGTGCGCTACCGGCCCGAGCTCGCAGGGTTGGCCTACTGGCTCGTGACCGCGTCCACGGCGGTGCGCGCCTTCGGCGAGGTGACGCGGACAGCGGTTGGCAGCGCGGGCGCGCGCTGGGCGGTCGCGCTCGCCGGGATCGGCCAGATTGCGGGGCTTGCGGTGTTCTTCTACAACCTTTGGCCCCGGATCCGCTCGCCCGGCGCCCGCGCGCGGGAGGAGCGGCCGGGGCCGTAGGCGGACGGCGCGGCGGCCGCGGCCGCCCGCGCGTCAGTCCCGGTCGGGCGAGTCGGCGGGCGCGACGACCTGCGCGCCCGACCGGATCTCGGGGTGCCTGATCTGCCCGCCGAGGTTGGCGGTCCAGATCATCAGGGCGGTCACGGCGATGCCGGCCACGAGTGAAAGGCCGGCAAAGCCGTTCGCGATGGCCCTGCCGGCCCGATAAAGGACCAGCCCGGCCAATGCGATGAGGCCGAGGATCGTGGCCCCGATCGTCGCGACGAGCGCCGCATCTTCATGGCGATCGATGATCGCCTCGCTGATGCCGGGCACGTGCTCGACGGCGTGCTCCGCCGGCTCGCCGGTGAGGTACGTCGCCCACGCCGCAATGCCCGCGATCACGAAGACGACCAGCGCCGTCCGCCGGAGCGTGTCGTTGCGACGCGGGACGGCGGCGAGCAGGACGAGCGTGCCGAACAGCACGCCGAGCACGGGGACGTGGGTCAGCATGAGGTGGACGTGGACCAGGTTCATACGGCGCGAATCCTCCCGGTGAGTGGTGCTGTGGAGTCCGGCTCCGCGTTCAGAGCGGAATCCCGAGCACCGCGCATGGCGCGCGGTGGGCAAGCTGGCGCGCGACGCTCCCCGCCTCGAGCACGCCCGGCGGCCCGCCCCGGCGATATCCGACGACCAACGTGCGCGCGCCGGTCGCGTCGATTTCCGCGAGGATTTCGCGCACCGCTGCACCGCGGCGGATCCGGAGCGCGGCGCCGTCGCCGCCCAATGACTCTGCCAGGCTCAGGCTGCGGGCCGACGGCACCGACGCGGCGAGCTCCGGCGGCTCGTCGCCGCGGGCCGGCTCGACCGTGACGACGTCCAGCGCGGCGCCGATCGCGTCCGCGATCCGCCGGGCGGCCGGGTACACCCGGTAGCCGCGCTCGGTCCCGTCGAGCGCCACGAGCAGCCGCTCGGGAACGCCGAGCGGGCCCGGGACGAAGAGGAAGGGGACGGTGCTCCGCCGGGCCACGGCATCGGCGGTGTCGCCGACGAGAAGGCGCGTCGCCGCGGAGCGCTCCTTCCGTCCGAGCACCAGCAGATCGGCTTTCGCCTCCTCGGCGAACCGCGCGATCTCGATGCTCGGGACGCCCACCGCGGCCGCGCAGGCCGGCGCCGCCCACGTTGGCTCGCGGTCGAGCTCCGATTGCAGCCAGCGGTCGATACCTTCGGACACGAGGCTCCGGCCAAAGGCGGCTTCCGCCCCGCCGATTGCCGCGAGCGCCGGCGTCGCGCGCGGCTCGCCCACGCTGAGGATCGTCGTCCGCGCGCCCGCGCGCGCCCCCCAGCGGAGCGCCGTCCGGATCGCGACCCGGCTCGGCTCCGACGCGTCCGCGGCGACTACGAGCTCCATTTCCACCTCACGATTCTGCGTTCGATGGAAGCATCGCGAGGCGGACATGAAGGAACGATGAAAGCGATTAGAATTGGCCCATGCCCACCAGAACTCCCGACGCACCGATCAGCGCCGACGCCGCGCGGGCACGGCTCGAGAAGCTCGTGGCCGCAGGCGCGCTCCTCGCCTCGGAGCTTTCGCTCCACGGGGTGCTGGAGCAGACCGTCAACATCGCGGCCGAGGTGATCGGCGCGCGGTACGCCGCCATCGGCGTGCTGGCGCCCGACGGCAGGCTGCTGGAGAGCTTCACCACCCACGGCATCACGCCGGAGGAGCGGGCCCTGATCGGGCCGCCGCCCAAGGGACACGGCATCCTGGGTCTCGTGATCCGCGAGGCGCGGGTCATCCGGCTTCCCGACCTCACGCGGCATCCGGACTCCTATGGATTTCCGCCCCACCATCCGCCCATGCACTCGTTTCTCGGCGCGCCCATCGTCGGAAGGCGGGGAATCTTCGGCAATCTCTATCTCACCGAGAAGCTGGGCGGCGGCGAGTTCACCGACGACGACGAGCGCGTCATCGTGCTGCTCGCCGCGCAGATCGCGGCCGCCGTGGAGAACGCGCGGCTGCACGAGGACAGCGCGCGCCTGCTGGAGGAAGTGCAGCAGCTCCACCGGCTGCGGGAGCGCTTCTTCGCCATGGTGAACCACGAGCTGCGGAACGCGCTCGCCGCGACCTACGGCTGGGCCGAAATGCTGGTGCGCAAGAAGGACCCGACGACGGTGCCCGCCGCCGCGTTCGAGGTGCTCGATTCGGCCGAGCAGGCGGTGAAGCTCATCAACGATCTGCTCGACCTGAGCCGGCTGGACGAGGACCGGTTGCGGCCGGTGATCCGCGCGGTGGACCCCACCGCCGTCGTGCGGCGCGCCATCGGCCGCGTCACGCCGGCCGCCGAGGCGCGGCGCTCCACGCTCGCAACAGAGTTCGCGCCGGAGCTTCCGACCTGCCGCACCGATGCCAGCCGGCTCGAGCAGATTCTGGTGAACATTCTCGGTAATGCGATCCGCCACGCGCCCGAAGCCACCGAGGTGTGCATTTCCGCGGCCGCGGCCGGAGGCATGATCGTGTTCTCCATCGAGGATCAGGGAGCCGGCATCGCGCCGGACGACGTCGAGCGGATTTTCGACATCTACGTCACCAGGGCCACCGACGAGGGACATGGAGTGGGGCTCGGCCTGCCGCTGTCTCGCCGGCTGGCCCGGCTGCTCGGCGGCGAGCTCCGCGCCGTCGCGCGGCCCGGACGGGGCGGCTGCTTCGTGCTCGAGCTGCCTGCGGGCGCGAGCGAATGAAGAGTTCTTCAAGAGGGCTTCGGACCAGATTCATGAGACCCGGGTAGGTTTTGCCCCATGAAGGTTCTCGTGGTCGAGGACGACCGGAAGGTCGCGGGCTTCATCGAGCAGGGCCTCAAGGAGGAAGGCCACGTCGTCGACGTGGCGCCCGACGGCGACGAGGCGACGATGCTGGCGCACGTGTACGAATACGACGTCATCCTGCTCGACGTCGTCCTCCCCAAGAAGAATGGCTTCCAGGTTGCCACCGAGCTCCGGCGCGAGGGGCGCCGGACCCCCATCCTCATGCTCACCTCGCGCGACGCGACCGAGGACGTGGTGCGCGGCCTCGATGCCGGCGCCGACGACTACCTGTCCAAGCCGTTCCGCTTCGACGAGCTGCTCGCCCGCCTTCGCGCGCTGCACCGCCGCGGCGGCGCCGAGCGACTCGACGTGCTCCGCTACGGTCCCGTCACCCTCGACCGCCTGCGCCACCGCGCCACCGCGCGCGACAAGCCGCTGGACCTCACACCCAAGGAGTTCCAGCTCCTCGAGCACTTCCTGCTCCATCCGGAGGAGGTCGTGCGGCGCACCACGCTGCTCGAGAAGGTGTGGGACATGCACTTCGATCCCGAGAGCAACGTCGTGGACGTCCACGTCGGCAATCTCCGGCGCAAGCTTTCGGCGACGTCCGGCGAGCCCCTCATCCAGACGGTGCGCGGTGTGGGCTTCAGTCTTCGCCGGGGAGCCGATCCGGCGGAGGAGGCGGCCGGCGCGTGACCCGCGGGTGGGGCGGCGCGCTCCCCGCGGCCCCCTTCGCATTCATCATCGCGGGCCTCGCGGCCCGCTTCGGCATCGCGCCGGCGTGGACGGCCCGGATCTGGATGGCGGGGCTCCTCCTGACTGGCGCTCCGGTCGTCTGGGGCACGCTGCGCGGCATCTTCCTCCGGCGTTTCGCGGCGGACCTCGTGGCCACGCTCGCGATCGTGGCGGCGGTGGCGCTGCGCGATCCGCTCCCGGGCCTCATCGTCGTGTTGATGCAGACCGGCGGCGAGGCGCTCGAGCGCTACGCGCAGGGGCGCGCCTCGGACGCGGTGCGGCAGCTCGAGGAGGCCGCGCCCCGCCTCGCACACCGCGTCACGCCGAGTGGCGCGGCGGATGTGCCCGCCGAATCGATCGCCGCCGGCGAGCTGGTCCTGGTGCGCCCCGGCGAGCTGGTACCGTGCGACGGCGTCGTGGTAGGCGGCCGGTCGCATGTGGATACCTCACGCCTCACCGGCGAGCCGCTGCCGCGGAGCGCGGAAGCGGGAACGCAGCTCTCGAGCGGAATGCTGAACCTCGAGGGCCCGCTCACGCTCCGGGTCCTGGCGCCCGCGGGCGAGAGCCGGTACGCCCGCATCGTGGATCTCGTTCGGAGCGCGCAGGCGAGCAAGGCGCCGCTCCAGCGCCTGGCCGACCGCTACGCGGTCTGGTTCACGCCCTTCACGCTCGCCGTCTGCGCGCTCGCGTACGTCGCCTCGCACGACCCTATCCGGGTGCTCGCCGTGCTCGTCGTGGCGACGCCCTGTCCGCTCATCCTGGCGGCGCCCGTCGCGGTGGTGGGCGGGATCAACCGGGCGGCCCGTCGGCAAATAATCTTCCGCCACGGCACGGCGCTCGAGCAGCTCGGCGGCGTCTCGGTGGGCGTGTTCGACAAGACCGGCACCCTCACGATCGGGCGGCCGCGCGTGGCGCGCGTGATCGCAGTACCGCCCTTCACCGAGCCCGAGCTCCTCCGGCTCGCCGCCCCGGTCGAGCACGGCTCGAGTCACCTGCTGGCGCGCACGCTGGTGGAGGCCGCCACGGCGGGCGGCATCTCGCTCGCGGATGCGCACACCGTGGTCGAGACGCCCGGCCAGGGCATCGCGGGCGAGGTGGACGGGCGCGCGGTCGCCGTCGGAGGCTGGGCCTTCATCACCAAGCGGTACCCGCGCGCGGAGCCGGACCTCGCGGCCGTGCATCCGGACGGCGCCGGGCTCCGCGCCTACGTCGCGGTCGAGGGGCGCGCCGCGGGGATCGTCGAGTACGCCGATGCCGTCCGCCCCGGGCTCCCGGAGTTCTTCGCGCGGCTCCGCCGACTCGGCCTACGGCGCACGCTGCTCCTCTCCGGCGACTCCCAGGCAAACGCCGAGAGCGTAGCGCGCGCCGTGGGTATGGACGCGGCGGAAGGGGACCTCCTTCCGGAGGACAAGGTCGCGCGCGTGCAGGCGCTGGTGAAGGCGGGCGAGCGTGTGCTCATGGTGGGCGACGGAACCAACGATGCGCCGGCGCTCAGCACCGCGACCGTGGGCATCGCGCTCGCGTCGGGCGGGGGCGGCATCACGGCCGAAGCGGCCGATGCCGTCGTGCTCGCCGACGACCCCACGCGCATCGCCGAGGCCATCGCGATCAGCCGCCGCACAATGCGCATCGCGCGTCAGAGCATCTGGGTGGGCCTCGGCCTGAGTGGCGTGGCAATGGGGTTCGCGGCCGCCGGAGACATCCCGCCCACCGCGGGCGCACTGCTGCAGGAGTTGATCGACGTGGCCGTCATCCTCAATGCACTGCGGACAGCGGCCCCCGCGCGGGCGGCCGCCGCGGCCGCCTCGTCACGTTTGTGATGTGCGCGGCGGTCGTTGCCGCCACGCCCCCGCGCGCACGAGACATAGCCTCACCCACCCGACGTATGGTCCCCCCGCGTACCGCTCGCTATCCTTCGCCGCTCCCGAACCCATCGCCGCATTCGGCGGAATCCCGGCCCGGGCACGTCCCGGGTCGCCGCGCCGCGTCGCCGGCGTTCACCGACAGCAGCGCACCCACACCCTAAGTGGTGAACATGTCGAGCACGTTGCAGTGGGAACAGCAAACCGGGACACCCGATCTCGCCAGCACCATCGTCGGTGACATCCTGCACGACCCCGCCCTGAGTCCGCGCGAACGCCGCCTCATGCTGGAAGGGCTCTACGTCCATGACAGCGACCCGACGCCCGCGCCGCCGGACGATCCGGTGCGTCCGGCCGCCGCCGCGCCGCGCATCGCGGCGCCCGAACGAGCTCAGCGCGGGCCGGCCGTCGCCCACCTGCAACCCGCTCCCGCCACCCGCAACGGGACGACGTTTGTTCGCCGTCGGGCCGCCCGCGACGTCCTGCTCGCCGTGACCGGCGTGAGCCTTCTTGCCGTTGCGGCCATTTCGTTGCGGCGCTGAACGCCCGCACACCGCGGGGGAGGCGCCCCCGCGGCATCAGACACCCGCCACTCGCGAACCCCGCTCGATGCCCCAAGTCGAAGCGGGGTTCGGCGTTTGGTGCCCCCACCATCTCCACGGCGATTTGACGGACGCGCAAATCCGGGAGACATTGATGCAGTGCATCAAACGAACTCGCGGCAAGGAGGCGCGACAATGGATCTCGAGCGTTCGGTGGGACTCAGGCCCGACGGCACCCCGTGGCTGCCGGAGCGGCGGACCGCGATCCGCTCGATCCTGCTCAAGCTGGCGGCGATGGGCGTCCAGGTACCAATGGACGCAGGCGACGCCGACGCGCTTCACCTGGCCGGCGATCTCTTTGCCCGCTACCGCGAGCAGACCCGGCTCCTCTCGGAGCACCTCTGCCCCGCCGACCGCCGCATCCAGGACTACATCGATTGGCTGCGCGCGGCCGCGGGGTTTTCCGATCCGATCCGCCTTCCCGCCGAAACGCTGATCCTCGATCGGTACGGGCTCGCGCGCGAGCTCTCGCTGCCCCTCGACGGAAACGAGTGGCACAACGAGCTGGTCTCGAGCTATCGCCTCGACAATGGCGTGCTCCACAATCCGATCAACGATCGGCGCACCACGCAGGGCGTCTTCCACGTGGCCGAGGGCGGGCTGCCGATTCCCGGGGACAAGGTGCGCGTGCCGCTCGTGGCGTATCTGCGCCTGCTCAAAGAGGCGCTGCGCCCGCCGGCACACCTCACCCGCCTTCCCTTTTCGGCCGACTGGGCGGAGCCGGCCGAGACCATGGTCTCGCTGCTCCTCCGGCCGCTCGTCTGTCCCGCGGTCCCCAACGTCTCACCCGAAAAGCGCACCGAGGTCCGCTTCTTCGTGCCCGGCGGCCTCGTGTCGAACCTCGATTTCGTCGAGAGCATCTTTGCCAATGCGGGCGACCCGTACCTGCCGGCCAACGACGCAGCGCTCGACGTCGATGGCTGGACCGGCCACAGCGGCTGCGTGATCCTGGCGCCCCATCTCACCCGGCTCCGGAAGATCGATCTCGGCCTCCCGCACGCGAGCCGTGCCACCGATGCGGAGCGTGCCGCCGGCATGTGCTGGACCGACGAGGCCGAGCTCTACAACGATGGCCGGCCGTTCAAGATCACCTCGCGCGGCATGGAAGGCGTGATGGTGACGATCCTGGCCGACAACTATTTCGGCTACTGCAAGAAGGAAGTGAAGACCCAGATCGGCTACAGCGCCAATCTGTTCGGGCTCGCGGAGGAGGAGCATGCGGGCGGCGCGCTCGCCTTTGCCACGTTCAATCTGGGCGACCGGTTCGTCCCCGATCTCGCGCGGATGGTGAGCACCGGCCACACCTACGAGGAGGTGCTCACCCTGCTCGGCGACCGCGCGGTGCGACACGAGTCGGGCTACGCGACCGACGCGGTGCATCCCGAAATCCACTACATGCCGGAGGACATGGAGATCGACGTCCATCGGCAGGACGTCCGCTGGACGAGCGGCGGCACGGAGCAGCATCTCAAGCTCCTGCCGGGGCGCGTCTACATCCATCCGAGCGGCTACAAGGTGCGCATGGTGAAGCACCGCGCCGCGCCGAGCTGGCGGCTCATCGGCGCGGTGCCGGAGGGCGCGTTTTGTCACAAGCCGTGCACTGTCTCGGGCGGTGGCAAGTCGGAGATCAGCAAGAGCCTCACCGACGCGGTGCTGCCGGGCTCGTTTTACGTGAGCAGCTTCGACGACGACATGGCGCAGGTCCAGGCCATCTTCGACCGGAACTACGACGATGCGCTCCTGCCCGAGTTGCGCGCCGGCGCCGCCCGCGGCTCCTCGCGCCGCCTCCTTTCACCCGAGCGCTCGCTCGGCTCGGTCATCAAGCTGCTCACACCCAATCCTGCCGAGTTCACCCCGGAGTACAACGCGTGGCTCGAGACCATTCCGAACCACGTGCGCGCGCTCGTGTTCGTGATCAAGCGCTTCTACCGGCAGGAGTGGGGCCGCGACTGGCGGCGCCATTTCAGCGTGGACATCATCAACGGCGCGCCGGGGCACGAGCTCAAGTACGAGGGACGGCGGCTCGTGGCCAACTACCTCCGCATCGGCCGCGAGGCGAGCGGCGCGTGGCGCACCTACAAGTTGCGGCAGGACTTCGTCGCCGCCAACAAGGTGCAGATGGAGGACGACATCACCGCCTCGGTCGTGGTGCCGGCGGGGCGCCTCGTCGGGCTCTCGTATCACTACGACGATCATCCGAGCCTCAAGCTGGCGCAGAACTGCGAGTGGCGGCTCTTTCAGCGCCCCGACGACGCGATCCATCCCGGCCTCGACCGGCAGACCGAGGACGACATGGCGCGGCCGGGGCTCTTCTGCTCCAACTTCCGGCCGCTGACGGCGGCGGACGAGCGGCTCATCCTGGAGGACGTGGCAGTCCACGACGCCTTCACCCAGCCGATGCGCAGCCACGTGTCGAAGAACGCCGCCCGCACCGACGGTGGCTACTCCATCTGCTCGGCCGAGCCGCGGATCGTGGACGGCAAGCCCACCAAGAATCCGCGCTACCTGCAAGTGCGGCCCGACGTGGCCCGCCCGCGCGACCGGTACGTGGCGGAGATGGGCGCGCGCCTGCATCGGCGGTTGCCGCTCCACGAGTCGGTGCTCTTTCCGGTTATCGGTGTGCTCTCGGGCCGGCGCAATCACGCGCCGGACGCGGGCGTGCGCCCACTGTGCGTGTTCGGGCCGATCCACTATCAGGAGTTGCCCGAGCTGTTCATGGACTACGTCTGCTCGCTCACCGGCCGCTCGCCCAGCACGACGGGCGCGGGGTCGGAGGGCGCGCTCACCAAGGGACCGTTCAACGCGCTCGCCGCGACCGCCGACCTCAACAACGCGCTGGTCGCGATGCTACTCACAGGCTACGCCGGGTTCAGCTCGGCCGCCGGCGTGATCGGGCCGCGATACCGGGTGGACCACGACATCAGCCTGCTCGTCCCCGAGATCTGGTGCCGGCTCTTTCCCCACGAGCGCGACCCCAGGCAGCTCATCGAGGCGGGCCATCTCGAACGCCTCGAGGACTACGAGTTCGAGGGACGTAAGGTGCTGGCGAGCCGGCTCGGCTGGCGGATCACGGCGAGGTTCGTCCACAACTTCTTCGGGCGGGTGTTCGACAATCCGACCGCGGTGTTCACCGAGGAGATCCTGAAGCCCGAGATCCAGGACCCGGCGGTCTTTGCCGATGGGGTGGACAACGTCGTGGAGGCGCAGCAACGGGTGGCGGAGCAGTACGTCGCCGACGGCACCATCGACGACCTCTGCCCGCCGCTCCAGGTCCTGCTCACGATCATGGCGCACGGGCACCACCAAGGAAAGGACGCGAACCATCCCGAGGTGCGCGCGCTCTTCACCCGCGAGTCGTTGCTCGTGAGCGACTGGTACCGGGAGCGTCTCGCCGTGAAGCAGGCGCGGGACGTGGCGCTCTGGGAGCGGCACGTCGGGAGCCTCACGGCGTTCCTCGCGCGCGCCGGTCATCGGGAGGAGGCGGCGCGGCTCGGCATCGCGGCGCGGCTCACGCACGCGCGGGCCGAGCTCGAGCGGGTGAGCGCGCCCGCGTATCTGGACGAATTGGTGGGGACGATCGGGGCGGACCCGGTTCACCGGGCGGTGCGCGCGGCGGCGCAGGTGGAGGCGGGGGCGCCGAGCGAGTCGGCGGCCATCTACTCCACGCCCGCGCAAGTGTGATTCTGCGCCCTACAGTTCCAGCTCCATGTGCAGCGCGCCCGGCACCGGGTTCGCGCGATAGGGCGCGATGTCCCTGAAGCCGAGCTCGCGGTACAGCGCGATCGCGGCGTCCATCGGGCCGACGACCGTGTCGAGGCGGATGCTGCGGTATCCCGCCCCTCGTGCGTCCGATACGATTCGCTCAGCGAGGCTGCGGCCGAGCCCCTGCCCGCGAAACGCGGGCCGCACGTAGAGGCGCTTCATCTCGGCAACGGCATCACCCAGCCGGTGCATCCCGGCGCACCCCGCCGGCGCGCCGCGGATCGTGGCGAGCAGCAGGCGCCCGCTCGGCGCGGCGTACATCCCCGGCAGCGCCGCCATCTCCTGCTCGAAACCCTGAAAGCAGAGACTGAACCCGAGCGAGGCGCCGTACTCGGCGAAGAGCGAGCGTACCTGCGCGACCTCTCGCGGCGCGGTCACCTCGCGGATCAGCACCATCTGGTCTTGATCCGACGGTTCGCTCATTCCGCGGTTCCCGTCGGTGTCTACTGTACGGTCGTGGGCGCCGCCGCGGCGAGATAGCGCACCAGCGCGTCCGTCGAGAGCGGGTGTCCGGTGGCCTGCCGAATCTTTTCGGGCCAGGGAACGGCGGCGCCCTGCGCAAAGAACTTCTCGGTGAGCCATTTCGCGACCCGCGGCTCGCGGGTCAGGTCCTCCACGCCGAACTGCGCGCGCATCGCCTCGCGCAACTGCGCCGCGATCATGTTCGCGTAGAGGTACGACTGGAAGTAAAGCGGCCCGGTCGCGAACATGTCGCGCGTGGCGAAGTAGTCACCCGCGGGCAGCTCCACGCCGACGTAGCGCCGGTACGTGGCCGCATAGAGCGAATCCAGGTCCTCGGCAGGATGCAGGTAGTGCGTGATCTCGGCCGAGGCGTTGAGCGCGATCGTGCGCCGGAGCCAGAGCAGCAACTGCATTTTGCCCACCGCCTCGAGCCGGGCGGCGTCCGCGGTCGACACACCGCCGGCCCGCGCGAGCCAGTGGTGGTCGTAGGCGAAATGGCCCAGCGTCTCCGCCAGGCCCTCGCCAAGCGGCGTTTCGTCTCCCCGGAAGAAGGCGGCGGGGAGGTCGTGCCGCATGAGCGTGAAGTTGAGCGCGTGGCCGTACTCGTGGAACAGCGTCTCGTAGAACTGCGAGCCCGGAAATGGATTGGTGAGCAACCGGGCTTCGAGCGGCGGGCGGATTGGAAAGGTGATGCCGCCGGTCGGGACGTCCCACACCTTGATGTCGATCGGCAGGCTGTCCACCGCGAATCCCATCGCGTGCATGAGGTCGTGCAGCCGCGCGAGTCCCGAGTCCTTGGGCCACGCGCGGTCGCCGGCGGCGGCCTCCTGCCGGTGCAGCCAGTAGTCGATGTCCCATGGCTCGACACGATTGATGGCGAGATCCTGCTTCACCCGGTCGAGGATGGCGAGGTAGCCGGGGCGGGTCGCCTGCTCGAACGCCTCGAGATCGTGCATTACCTGCACCGGCTCGAGGCTCGAGTTGTTGAGCCCGGCCTCGGCGCCGTTGGCGAATCCCTCCTGCCGGCCGATCCGGTCGAGAAGGCCGAGGGCGCGCACGATCGGCGCCCGCGTGTGTGCGGAAACCTGGGGCAGCGCGCGGTACGCCGCTTCGCGGAGCGATCGGTCGGCGCTCGTGTCGACGAGCGCCGAGAGCGCAGTGCGCGTGAGCCGGGCGCCGTTCACCGTGAAGCGTAACTGCTCGACGGTGTCCTGGATGGCGGTCTGAAGATCGACGAGCGCGATGGAGAGCGCCGGGTTGACGCGCGAGACGAGAAAGTCGCGGTGGTGCAGCTCGAGCCGGCGGGCGAGAGTGCTGTCCTTCACCTTTCCGCGCCAGCGATCGATGACCGCGGCGTAGTCGCGCCGGCTCACCAGATCGGCGGCAAGGCGCGCGAACGGCCCGGCAAAGTGCCGGGTCTCGCCTTTCCACTGGTAGTAGGCCTCGAGACCATCGGCTTCGTAGACCATCAGCTCCTGCGCCTCCAGCTCGTCGAGAAAGGCGGCGAGCTCCCCCTCGGTGCGTACCCGCGGCGGCGGGCCGCCAAGGGTGAGGCGAGTCGGCATGACGCCGGGCTTAGTGGGGGCGTTGGCCTGCGCGGCGACGGGGGCGCCGAGCGTGGCGAGAAACAGCAGGGGGATCAGGACCGAGCGGATGTGGAGTGGCATGGCGGGAGTATACGCCGGCCGTGCGGCGGCGGCCATCGGTGCCAGGCGGACATGCGAACTTTGGATAAGCCGGGTTGGTATCAAAGGCAAGTCGATTATCGTTTGATAACGATTTCCTCTATCAAAACATGGCGCCCACGTCCAGAGTCACTCGCACCGGCCGCTGGGTCACCCAGCAGCGCGGCCCCGAGGGATACGCCGCCTTCATCCCGGCGCCGCTTCCGCCCAAGCCGCCGCTCGCCTTCGCCCCGGAGCTCCAGGGCCTGAGCGAGGCAGCCGGTCGCGCGCTGGGGAGCACGCTGCAACGGCCACACAGGAAATTCCCGCGGCACCCAGCAGCAATACGCGCGGCAACATCCGTCGGGGCCGTATCGCGTCCAGGAGCATCGCGGTGCTCAGAAATAGCTCAGCCAGGGATCGCTGCGCCGCTGCTTCACCCCGGCGAACCAGCGGCACAGCGGATACAGCGCGATCACGACACCTACCCAGATCAGGTACACGACCGGGAGCGAGAACCCCCATCCCGGCGGCTGCGTGATGGGGTAGCGGTCGAGGGCCGGCGACTGGAACATCCAGTGCGCGTCGCCGTAGCGGGCGTAGCAGGCGATCACGGCGAGCAGGTGGATGAGCGGCACGTGCAGCACGAAGTAGAACATCGGCACCTTGCCGATGACGTCGACCGGCCGCGCCCATCTCGGCATGTGTCCGTCGAATGCCCGGAGCGCGAGCAGGGCGGGACCCAGCGTCATCAGCAGAAAGAGCAACGACGGCGGGTACTTGGTGGTGTTGACGAACGAGAGCGCGGTGAAGATGGCGGACCGCTGCCCGGCCCAGCGCGAGGGGTCGCCGTACACGTTGACGGCGCGGAGGACGACGAATGCGGCGACGGCGGCGAGCCCCGCCCGCCAGAGAAACGCCTTCCGCCGCTCGGGCGCCCAGGCGTACACCTGGCCCAGCACGTAGCCCGCCGCGGTCACGCCGATCCAGGGGACGAGCGGGTACGCGACGAAGACCACGTGCGGTGGCGCCGCCGCCACGAATCCGGGCGCGTGCAGGATGACCCACAGAGGATTGGTGGACTGTACGGAGTCGAGCAGATTGTGGCCCGCGATCAGCAGAAGGCCGAAGGCGG
This sequence comes from Gemmatimonadales bacterium, assembly GCA_036279355.1. Taxonomy (NCBI): domain Bacteria; kingdom Pseudomonadati; phylum Gemmatimonadota; class Gemmatimonadia; order Gemmatimonadales; species Gemmatimonadales bacterium. Next base: position 17,785 of record DASUJH010000032.1, on the reverse strand, counting down.
CGACGACCGACACGGGGAGATAGACCAGAACCGACAGCGCAATCATCGCCCAGCCGAGCGCCCACAGGACGAACAGCAGCGTCACTTGATAGTCGAAGTTGAACTGCCATCCGAGACAGCGGAGCAGCACGACTTCCACGAAGATCAGCCAGAGCCCACGCGTCGCCAGAAATCGTGAGAGCTGAGGCACCGACTTTCTGCGCAGCGATAGATACGCGCCGGTGCCGGTCAGCAGAAAGAAGATCGGCGCGCAGACATGGGTGATCCAGCGGGTGAAGAAGAGCGGGACCGTCGTTTGCGCGAGGTTGGTCGGGTTGATCCCCGCGGCGCCGAAGTACTCTCGCGTGTGATCGAGCGCCATCAGGATCATGGCGATGCCGCGCACGATGTCGACGGACGCGATGCGGGCGCGCTTCGGCGTGGCCACGGATTCGGCGGACGTGGCGAGCGCACCGGAGCTGGTGAGCGCGGCGTTTGTCACATTCGGTAGAGAATTGGAGAGTCCCGTTGAAGACTGACGCTAGCGGAAGCGCCGCTGAGGCACGTGCACCAGCCAATCGAACGGCTCGTGCCGCCACCCGGCTCCTCATCCTCATCATTTGGGTTCCCTTCCATCTCACACTCGCCGAGCCCGTTCGCTACGCTCGGCATATCCTGGCTGCTGCGGGTGCGACCCCTGCCGCGATCCTCTGACGAGCCTTTCTCGTCATTCAGGATACGACCGCAGGTTACAGGTGCACGGGCTGCTGCCCATGATGCCGCGCCGGGTTGTAGGTCCCGGGCACTGTGCGGAAGGGCACGGCAAGGCGGTTCCAGCTGTTGATGGCGATGATGGCAAGGGTCAGATCCACCAACTCCTTCTCACTGAACTGGCCGCGGGCCTGCTGAAAGAGCTCGTTCGGAATCGAATTCTGTGAGAGTACCGTCACCGCTTCCGCCCATGCGAGGGCCGCGCGCTCGCGATCACTGTAGAACGGGGTCTCGCGCCAGGCGGGGAGCTCGTAGAGCCGCTGCTCCGTCTCGCCCCGAGCCCGGGCGTCCTTCGTGTGCATGTCGATGCAGTACGCACATCGGTTGATCTCGGACACTCGAGTCCTCACCAGGTCGAGCAGCCCCGGCTCGAGTCCACTCTGTTTCACATACTCCTCCAGCTGTAGCATGGCGCGGATCCCATCCGACGCGACGCGAGTGTAGGCGATCCGTTCTTGGTCCATGTCGCTCCTCCGTGATCGGTGGGCAGTGGGCGCCGCACGCATCGGCCTCGCCCTGCTGCTGCGGCGTGAGGTCTCGCCACCCCAGGCTTCGGGATGCGCGGGGCTGCATGCCGCCGGCAGTCTGGCCGCAGGATGCGCGTCGCCCCCTTGCAGCTCCTCCTTCCGACGACGCTCGTTCCCGCGGCTGGTCGTTGTCGAGCGCCTCGTACGCGCGCATCCGGGATGGGGCGATCTCGCTCCTCCACGCAGCCCGGGCGCCCGGCCGCTACCGCGCATGCGTGCCGGTTGCCGCCGTCACCGACAGCGCCTCGCGGAGCATCTGGTTCGCGTAGCCCCACTCGTTGTCGTACCAGCTCATGACCTTGACCAGATCCCCGCCGACCACCCTCGTGAGCTCGAGGTCGACGATGGACGCGCGCGGGTCGCCAATGACGTCCGATGACACGAGTGGATCGTGCGACACCCCGAGCACTCCGGCGTAGCGCTCCGTTTGCGCTTCTCCCGTGAGGATCTCGTTCACCTCCTCGACGGTGGTCTTGCGCGAGGTCATGAATGTGATGTCCGCGAGAGACCCGACGGGAAGCGGCGCCCGGATCGCGACGCCGTCGAAGAGCCCCGCGTACTGCGGCAGCGCGCGCGTCGTCGCGCGCGCTGCACCCGTCGTGGCCGGAATGAGGTTCGCCGCGGCGGCCCGACCACGACGCAGGCCCTTGCCCGGTCCATCGACGAGCGACTGCGACGCGGTATAGGCATGCACGGTCGTCATCACCGCCTTCTCGATCCCGATGCGCCGACCGATGACCTCGATGATCGGCGTAATGCAGTTCGTCGTGCAGCTCGCGCAGGAGAACATGGCGAGATTGCCGTCCGGCGCGTTCGCGCCATGGACAACCGTCTCTACCTCGCCACCCTTCGATGGCGCCGACAGGAGAACGGTCCGCGCGCCCGCGCGGATGTGCTTCTCGAGATCCTCACGCCGCGTCAGCGCGCCCGTGCACTCGAATACGAGCTCGACTCCCAGCTCCCGCCAGGGGAGATCCAGCGGGTCGCGGCTCCGTAGCGTCCGCACCGTGCGGCCGGCGACGATCAGGTCATCTCCAGCGACCGCCACGGACTTCGCGTACCGCCCATATACCGTGTCGTAGCGAAGCAGGTAGGCGAGATTCTCGACATCAACCAGGTCATTGACGGCGACCAGCTCGAGCGACGGCTCATCCATCACCAGCTTGAGGATCGCGCGGCCAATTCGCCCGAGACCGTTGATGGCGACGTTGGTGCTCATCCCGCCTCCTCCATGCTCGATGCGATGCCCGCTCCCCGCGTGCCGGCAGAGTTCTCGATGTCGGCCGCATGCTTCGCCTGCTCGCGGGCGATCACATCCAGCGCCAGAGCCGAATGCGCGTACGCGCCGCCAGCGCGCATCTCCGCGGCGACCCAGATGGCTTCCATGATCTCCTCGGCCGTGCCTCCATGCCTGAGTGCCGCGCCAGTATGGCTGCGGATGCAGTACGGGCACTGGGTCACGTGAGCGACGGCCACCGCGATCAGCTGCTTCGTCTTCGTAGGAAGGGCGCCCTCGGTGAACACGCTCTGGCTGAAGGCTCGAAAGGCCTTGGCCGGCCCGGGGGCCAGACGGGCTCGCTGCTCGGCGAGCTCCCGAGTCGCTTGCGGGTAGAGCAGCTCATGCGTCGACGCTGGCGGGCTTGCCTGTTGCTCGCCGGTCGCGGGAATGGTGGAGGTGCCGTGGGTGTCAGAGCTCATCATGTTCCTTCTCCTTGAATCGGATCCGCCGCACGCTGGGGGATCCTGAGCGGATGATGGTCGTTCCGCGGGTGGCACGCGGTTGTCGTGTGCACGTTCTGGCGCACCACCCAGCGGACTGGCCAGCTTGGCTGCATCCGCCAGCGACACATACCCCACCATAATATGGTAGTGCGGCACCGCCACGCCCGGATGCCTCGCATTGAAGATGATGTCCACGTGATCTGCGCGCTCCTGGGCGATCTTGAGATCGTCGACCCGGATCTCGTTGCCGATGCTGCGTTCTTCTCAATCCATCATGCCGGGGGAAGATCGCGAGCTCATCGCGAAGGGAGCATGTAGCGGCCAGGAAGCTTTTTAATCGCCCCCCCGCCCGCTTCGGCACTATCTTGCGGTATGTCTGGACCACTGGTCGCGCAGGGCCTGTCAATGCAGGATCGTCTCAGACAGATCGGCGCTGCCACCGCGGCGCTCTTCACGCGTGGAGACGGCAGAGCCGTTCACCGGCGAGGACGAGCTCCTGTTGGGCTCCCGGCCACGCTCACAGAGGCACGCAGCGGTATGATTGCACACCGAGCGGAAGCGCGACATCGCGCGGAGCTGCCCACGCTTTGAATCCACACGTTGTGCTCGCCGTCCTGATCGCCTTGGGGCTCATCTGGACAGCTGGTTGGGCGACGGTGCTCCTTCGATCTCCGCGGGCGGTGCCGGTCGAGACCATCCAGAAGTCGGAGGCCAGGGTGCGGCTGGTCCTGCTCACGAGCTTCGCGGCCATCGCCATCGTGCTCTTCATCCTGACACTGCGTCGGCTCCCGTATCAGGGGACGCGCATCATGGAGCTCGGACCGCCGCCGGTCACGGTTGCGGTCACCGGGGCGCAATGGAGCTGGATCTTGTCGCGCACTCGGGTCCCAGAAGGTGTCCCCATCGAGTTCGCTGTCAGCGCGCGCGATGTGAATCACGACTTCGGGCTCTACGACCCACGAGGTCGCCTGGTCGCGCAAGTGCAGGCCATGCCCGGCTACACCAACCGCCTCGTCTACGTGTTTCCCGCGCCGGGGACGTACACCGTGCGCTGCTTGGAATATTGCGGGCTCGCGCACGACATGATGACGACCACCTTCACCGTCGCGGAGCAGTAACCGTGGGGGGTCAGGGAGCAGTCCTCGCGGACGAGTATACAGCGGGTACGCCGCTGCTCGCTCCGCGCCGCGCCAATGGCGAGGTGCTTCGCGCCTCGATGGCGTACATGGTCGCGGGGCTCGGCGGCTTTCTGGTGATGGGGCTGCTCGGACTGCTCATGCGCCTCGATCAGGGCGGCCTAATGGTCATTCCCCCCGAGTGGTTCTATCGGCTCATGACGCTGCACGGAGCCGGCATGGTCGCCTCGATACTCCTCGCGGGGTTGGGTGGTCTTGCTGCGGCGGTGAGCGCCACGACCCGGTTGAGTGCGCGCGTGCTGTGGATCGCGCTGGTGGTCTACCTGCTGGGCACCGGCTTCGTCGACCTCGCCACACTCGTCGGAGGGTTTGGTGCTGGATGGACAATCCTCTATCCACTCCCCACCCACGGCTTCGTGTGGACCATGGACTCTGCCCTCGCCATGTACGCGGGCTATCTCTTCGTTGCGCTCGGACTGCTGCTCTTCAGCGCGCACATGCTGTACGCGCTCGCCAGATCGCATGGCGGACTGACGAAGGTCTTGGCGCTCCGCTATCTGTTCTCCGGCGGACGCGACGAGCGGAACGCGCTCCCGCGGCCGCCCGAGCTCATCGCCGCCGTCATCTCGATCGACTCGATCGTGGCCGCGGCGGCCGGCGCCGTCTACCTGATCCCGCTCTTCGCGCAGGCGGCGGGCATCGTGGGATCGGTCAATGCGCTGTTCGCCAAGAACGCCGTGCTGCTCTTCGGTCACACGATGGCGAATCTGAGCATTTACGTGACGGCCGGGCTGGTGTATGCGGCGCTGCCGGCATTTACCGGGCGCGCATGGCGGACGACGTGGCCGGTCGTGTTCGCGTGGGATCTCATCATCGTCCTGATGCTGATCAACTACTCGCACCACCTCTACGCGGACTTCGCCCAACCCATCGGCCTTCAGCTCTTGGCCGAGATCGCGTCCTACGCCGTCGCTCTACCATCTTTCATCGTCACCATCATCGGGGCGCTTGCCCTCATCTATCGCTCCGGCATACGCTGGACGGCCGCCCCGATCCTCCTGGCGCTCGGACTATGGGGGTGGGTGTTCGGCGGCTTGGGAGCGGTGCTCGACGCCACGATCCCGGTCAACCAGGTGATGCACAACACCATGTGGGTGCCGGCGCACTTCCATACCTATTACTTGCTCGGCGCCGTCGCGTTCGCATGGGGATATCTCTTCTATCTGGTGCGAGCGCTCAGCAATCGAGGTGACGCCCGGGCGAGCCGCATGGCGGCGTGGCTGTATGGGATTGGCGGCGCGGGGTTCATCTTCATGTTCTTCGTGGCCGGCGCGAACAGTGTGCCGCGCCGCTACGCGGTGCACCTTGCACAATGGCAGATATACGCGCGCATCGCGGTGCCGTTCGTCGTGCTGCTCGCGCTGAGCCTCGCGTGGCTGAGCTGGGATATCGGGGCGCGCTTCAAGGCAGCCTGGCGCGGCACGCACGACCCCACCCTCGAGTCCTGACCTTCGGCGGGACGGTGATGTCCGGCACCGCTTCCTTCGTCTGGGAGTGGGAGTGGGAAGCCCCGCTGGGCATCGCACTCATTCTCCTCGAGCTGGGCTACGTTGCCGTGTGGGTGGGCAGCGGGATGCGCAGACGGTGCACGCGCCGCGCGTGGGCACTCCTCGCCGCCTTCACGGGCGGGCTCGGTGCCATCGTGTTTGCCCTCATGTCGCCGATCGGCGCCAACGACGAGCGCCTGCTCTCCATGCACATGATCGAGCATGATCTGCTCATCTGGATCGTCGCTCCGCTCCTCCTCATGGGAGCGCTCCCCCTGCTGCAGAGCGTGCGGCCGCGCCGGGCACCGTCGCGACCGCTCGCCATCATCACGCATCCGGCATTGGCCTGGGCGATCTCCACGGTGGTGCTCTGGGCCTGGCACGCACCGCCACTCTACGGGCTCGCGCTCACCAACCCGATCGTGCATGGGGTCGAGCATCTCTGGTTCGTCGGCGGCTACCTGCTCTACTGGTGGCCTCTCCTTGCGCCGCCGGCGGCTGTCGGGCGGCTGCACAGCAACGTCGCGCGCGTGGGATACCTGCTGGCAGGCGCGACGCAGTCCGCGCTCCTGGGCGCCGTCATCATGTTTCGCGGCAGCGTGATCTACTCGCAGTATCTGCACATCCCCGGAGCGACACTGTCGTCCGCGCTCGCCGATCAGCGACTGGCCGGCGCACTCATGTGGTTCCCCGGAGCCGTCGTTTTCGCGCTGGCCGCCGCACTCGCGATACGGGAAGGCGACACCCAGAGTCAAGAAGCGGACGCCGACGCGGCTCCAGGGTCCGTGAAATGCATGCCACCAGGCGGGCCGTCGGTTCGAGTCTCGAATACCATGTGACGAGGATCATCAGCGCGACGCGACGGACGCGCGGCCCACTTCGCCGCGCGCTTCGAGCCGCGCAAGGAGCAAATGGTAATACAACATGCCCTGCTGAGGCGCCAGTGTCTCGAGAATCGTCGTGACATCGAGCGGCACGCCGCCCGCGACGAGCGCGGCGTTGCGCGCCACGCTGGTGTCGTTCATCGGGAAGACATCCAGCCGCCCGAGCCCCCGCAGCAGGATGACCGTCGCCGTCCACGGGCCGATGCCCTTGATCTGGCGGAGCAATGCTGCGGCGTCGGGACTCGCCCGCTCCTCCAGCATCCCTTCGTCGAGCGCGCCCGAGGTGAGCGCCTCACCGGCGCGCCGGAGCGTCGCGATCTTACCGGTGCTGAGCCCCATAGCGCGCAATACGTCGTCCGCCGTCCCCAGCACGCGCTCGGCGCTCGGGAACAGATACAGCGGCGTGCCCTCGGTCTCGATGGAAGTGCCGAGTGTGACGATCAGTCGGCGCGCGATGGTGCTGGCCGCTTGTAGGCTCACCTGCTGGAAAACGATCGCATTGACAAACGCCTCCCAGAGCGTGGGGTAGCGCGGCGGCTTCACGCCGCGCATGCGGCGTGCCAACGGACTAAGCCACGGCACGCGCGCGGCGGAGCGGCCGAAGAGTGCGAGATCGCGATCGACCCCGAGCGTGCGCCGCACCAGTGCGAGCACCCGCGCGTCCTCCAGCGCATCGCGCGCGTCGCTCTCGATCGTCACGGTGAGCGCATCAGGCCGCGCCTGTGAAACGCGCGCGATCACAGGACCGCGCGGGGAGCCGTGCGCGCCGGCGAACGCGCGCACATATTCGCCATCCGGCGTGAGCACATCGACGACGTTCGTCGGCAACCGCCGGAGTGCGCTCACGGTGAGATCGAGGCGGAACGGCGCCAGGACGCTCAGCTCTTGCCGGGAGCGGGACGCTGGCGGCGCGGCGAGCGACGAGTGGGCCTGGCCCTGCAATCGCGACATCGGATGAGCGACTATCTGATGAGCGACTATCTAGGGAGGACAAGCATGGCGGCGCGACGCTTCAAGGTTGGCAATCACGCCAGCGGCGCGGACGCTGCACGCGTCTCATGTGGTCGCCGCGCTCTCCGTGTGTTCAGGAGCGGCACGCTCGGCGCGCTGGGGAGCCTCGATCCGTCGCGCGGCTCGGCCGTCGGCGAGCCATGGCACGATCTTCCCCTGCGCCAACTCTTGCACCAGATGCTTCACGCCGTGCACGAGATCGGTGGCCGCGCCCCTGACGAACGCTCCCGTTTCCCCAGCCACCCCGAACTCGGGCGGGTTCTTCCGGTACTGGCCGCCGGCGGGCTCCACACCAACGCCGTGCTTGTACACGAGCGTGCCGCCCAGATACGCCGAGTAGATGAGCGCGGCAATGCCAGCGAAGCCGACGCCGAGATAGGCAACCGAGGGCCGGTAGCGCCCTCTCCGCCACACGGCCATGAGGCCGGTCAGGACAGTCGCCGCGAGGTTGATGTTGCGGTGCGTAATGAGCATGTCCATGGTCTCGCCCTGGACGTTTACCTCCTCTTGCGCAATGAGGCCGGAGACGGCGGAGACAGCAGCCCCGGCTGCGGCCACCTGTATGGTCTGCCGCCCGGTTTCGAGGAGTGAGCGGCTCCCGGTGGCCCGCCCCAGTGCGTCCGCACTGATGGCGACGGGTAACAGCGAGATCGGTAGGTGCACGAGCGACGGGTGAATCTCTTGCAGACGGATGGCCATGATGTGCTCCGTTGGGCTCGAGTGATGATCCGCGCACGGTCCGGGAGAGCAGTACCGGGCTCCTCGCACGACCCGTGCAGCTCCCCTGTTCCCCCGCTCAGACCGCCCACAGAGGTTGGACCGCTCGGCATCTGCCCACTCGCCGTGACTTCCTTCGCTTGCATCGCCAGTTGCTTCTTGTCGCTCCGTGGCCGCCACCACTCGTCCCTGTAGGCTCGCGGTTGCAATCGACTGGGCTTCGAGCGACATCTGCAATCTACACCACCACCGGTTCAATCGAGGCCGATGCGACATCATGAGAGGAGTCATCGCGACACAGTGTGCGGTGCGACCCGGAAGCGATGAAGGGTCCCGCAGCACGCAGCACTCATGGGCACGCCAACCGTGGTGTAGCGGTCCAGCGCGTGTACAGCCATCTGGGCGCGGTGCGGCATCGCTCGGGGTGGTCGAGCATCGGGTCGAGCAGCATCGGAAAGCGCTCGGCGATCGGCTCAAAGCGCTCGCGGTGTGAGCCGGTCGCGGTGAGTGGTAACAGGCGAACGTGTTACCGCCCTCGCTCGTCGGCTGTTACCGCATCTCCTGCACAACGCCCCGCCAACAGCGAAGTGTCAGCGGGGCGAGATGTTGCCGGACCGTGTTGTGATGGGCCTGGGTAGAGTTGAACTACCGACCTCACGCTTATCAGGCGTGCGCTCTAACCACCTGAGCTACAGGCCCCAGTGCACGCAAGATATGCGCGCGCGGTGAGGGCGGTAAAGGCGGAAGAGGGGACACCGCCCGTCCCGCCTCGTGTCACCGCAAATCCTCTTCCTCCTCGCTGAGATCATCGAGGTCGTCCAGGTCCTCCTCATCCAGATCTTCATCGTCCTCGTCCAGATCGTCGTCATCCTCATCCAGATCGTCGTCGTCCTCGCCGAAGCCGAAGGCGTCGTCGTCCATCTCGTCCTCATCCTCGTCGAACCGGCGACGCATCTCGAGGGCCTCCAACAAGGGTTCCCGGGCCACCATGATGTCCTCCGCCATCTGAGAGAGGGGGTGCCGCCTACGAAGCGTCCGCCACCCGGGCGGCCCGGGCGGCCTTCCTGCGATCGTTTGCCGCGAGCACCCGCTTCCGCAGGCGGATGGCCTTCGGCGTCACTTCGATCAGCTCGTCTTCCTCGATGTACTCGAGAGCGTATTCGAGCGTGATCTCGCGCGGCGGCTCGAGCAGGATGTTGTCGTCGGAGCCCGACGCCCGCATGTTCGTCAACTTCTTTTCCTTCGTCACGTTCACGTCCATGTCGCCCAGGCGCGCGCTCTCGCCCGCGATCAATCCCTCGTACACGTGGTCTCCCGGCGACACGAACATCTGCGCCCGCTCCTGCAGGTTGCCCAGCGCGTACGCCACCACCACGCCCTCGCGGTCGGCCACCAGCACCCCGCGCTTCCGCCCGGCGAGCGGGCCCGCCCACGGCCCGTAATCGAGAAACCGATGATGCATCGTTCCCATGCCGCGCGTGTCCGTCAGAAACTCCGAGCGGTAGCCGAAAAGCCCGCGCGCCGGAATCCGGAACGTCATCCGCACGACGCCCTGCCCCGGATTCCGCATCTCGGTGAGCTCCGAGCGCCGAGGCCCCAGCTTCTCCATGACGACGCCCATGTACTCTTCCGGCACATCGATCATCAGCTCCTCGTACGGCTCCAGCCGCTCGCCGTCGGGGCCGGTCCTGGTGATGACTCGCGGACGAGAGACCTGGAACTCGTACCCCTCGCGCCGCATCGTCTCCATCATGATGCCGAGGTGCAGCTCGCCGCGGCCGGAGACGGTGTGGGTGTCGGGGCTCTCGGTCGGCTCGACCCGGAGCGCCACGTTGCGCTCGAGCTCGCGGTAGAGCCGGTCGCGCACCTGGCGGCTGGTGACGTACTTCCCCTCGCGCCCCGCGAACGGGCTGTTGTTCACGATGAGGTCGACCGAGATCGTGGGCTCCTCCACCGCGATGCCCTCGAGCCGCTCCGGCGTCTCCACCGCGGCAAACGTCTTCCCGATCTCGATCGTGTCGAACCCCGCGAGCGCCACGATGTCGCCCGCCTCGGCGCGATCGATCTCCACCCGATTGAGCCCGTCGAATGTGTAGAGCCTGGTCACCCGGTTCCGCTCCGCCGCTTCGTCGGCGGCGAGCCCCGGCTCGCCCAGCGGGAGCAGCGCCACCTGGTCGCCCACCTTTACCCGGCCACGTTCGATGCGGCCGATCGCGATTCGTCCGAGAAAGCTGGAGAAATCGAGCGTCGAGACCAGCATCTGGAACGGGCCCTCGGGATCGCCCCTGGGCGCCGGCACGTGGTCCACGATGGCCCGGAAGAGCGGCATGAGATCCTGGCCGGGCTGGGCCAGATCGGGTGTCGCCGTCCCCGCGCGGCTCGACGTATAAAGGAAAGGGGCGTCGAGCTGCTCGTGGGTGGCCTCGAGGTCGATGAAGAGCCCGAGTACCTCGTCGTGCACCCGGAGCGGCTCGGCGTCGGCCCGATCGATCTTGTTGATGGCGACGATGGGCCGGAGCCCCAAGGCGAGCGCCTTTCGAGTGACGAACCGGGTCTGCGGCATCGGACCTTCGGCCGCGTCGACCAGGATGAGCACGCCGTCCACCATCCGGAGGATGCGCTCCACCTCGCCGCCGAAATCGGCATGGCCCGGAGTGTCGACGATGTTGATCTTGACGCCGCCCCAGTGCACCGCGGTGTTCTTGGACAGAATCGTGATCCCCCGCTCCCGCTCCAGCGGGTTGGAATCCATCACGCGCTCCTCCACCTGCTGGTTGGCGCGGAAGGCACCAGCCTGGCGGAGCATCTGGTCGACCAGCGTGGTCTTGCCATGGTCAACGTGGGCGATGATGGCGAGATTGCGAATCACGACTTCGGCTTCCGCGTCTCCGTGCGGTCCAAGATGCGAGCAGCCCGGACCGCCCGGGCCACCGCGGGGCATATATAGACCCGCCCTCTGCCCACCGCAAGAGACGGCGGGAGGCCTCGAAACCCCCTCGAAATCCTAGTGATGATGGTGCGCGTGGGCCTGCGCGTCAGGGTGATGGGGACGGAGCGGCACGACCGGCTCCACGCACCCGTCCTCCACCTCCAACTGCACCGTCACGTGCCCGATGCCGAGCCGCGCCATCTCGGCCTGAATGCCGTCGAGCACGCCCGGGTGGGTGCGGAGGTCGGGAACGACGGCGTGGCCGCTCATGGCGACCATGCCGCTTGCGACGGTCCAGACGTGGAGGTCGTGCACCGCGGTGACGCCGGCCACGCCGCGCATGCACCGCTCGACCTCGCCCAGCGAGATGCCTTTCGGCACCGCCTCGAGCAGCACGTCGGTGCTCTCCCGCACCAGCCGCCACGCACCGACCAGGATGAGCAGCGCGAGCGCGATCGAGAGCACCGGGTCGGCGATGGTGTTGCCGGTGGCCCAGACGATGACGGCCGCAACGATGGCGCCCACCGAGCCCAGCGCGTCGCCCAGGATGTGGAGGTAGGCGCCGCGGGTGTTGAGGTTGCCCTCGCGGGCGCCGTGGAGGAGCGAGAGGCTCACGACGTTGACGATGAGCCCGGCCACCGCCACGGCGAGGAAGAGCCCCGGCCGGATCGGGGAGGGATTGCTGATCCGCCGCACCGCCTCGACCACGACCCATACGGTAATGGCGACGAGCGCGGCGCCATTCACCAACGCGGCGATGATCTCCCAGCGTTGGTAGCCGTAGGTCTTGGCCTCGTCCGCCGGCCGGAGCGCGATGCGCGCCGCAAAGAGCGAGAGCCCGAGCGCCCCCACATCGGTGAGCATGTGCCCCGCGTCGGCGAGGAGCGCGAGCGAGCCGCTCAACCAGCCGCCGATCACCTCGACGATCATGAACGCGCCGGTGAGCGCCAGGACGGACCATAAGAGGCGGACGGGCGGGCGGGCGGACGGGCGGACGAACGGACCTCCGGCGGGCAGGCGGTCAGCGGTAAAATGGGTGCAGTTCGGTCGCGTCGCGTCCATGGGCGAAACCTAACGCGCCTCCCCCTCTCCGTCCGTCCGCCCGCCCGCCTGTCCGCCTGTCCGCCTGTCCGCCTGTCCGCCCGTCCGCCCCCGCACCGCCTCCGCATGCCCCGCCAATCCCTCCGCCTCGGCGAGCGCCTCGATTGCCGCCGCGTCGCTGCACAGTCGCGCCCGGCTGTAGCGGATGATGCTCGTGCGCTTCACGAAATCGTACACGCCGAGCGGCGAGGCGTAGCGCGCGGTACCCGCGGTGGGGAGCACGTGGCTCGGGCCGGCGACGTAGTCGCCCACGGGCTCGGGGGTGTCGTCGCCGAGAAAAATGGCGCCGGCATGGCGCACCTGGGACGCGATGGCTTCGGCGTCCCGGGCCACGATCTCGAGATGCTCGGGCGCGCGGAGGTTAGCTACCTCGACGGCGTCGCGAAGCCCAGGCACGAGCACGACGAGGCCATTCCGCGCGAGCGACGCCCGGGCGATCGCCTCCCGTGGCGCGCCGGCCAGCGCCCGCTCGAGCGCCGCCGGAATCGCGCCGGCGAGCGCGGCATCGGTGGTGACGCACCACGCGCTGGCATCCTCGTCGTGCTCGGCCTGCGCGATGAGGTCGGCGGCGACACGGTCCGGCAGCGCGGTGTCATCGGCCAGGATGAGCACCTCGGTCGGGCCCGCGATCATGTCGATGCCCACCTGTCCCGCGAGCTGACGCTTGGCCTCGGCCACCCAGCGATTGCCCGGTCCGACGACCTTGTCCACGCGCGGCACCGTCCGCGTGCCGAACGCGAGCGCGGCCACCGCCTGCGCGCCGCCGATCCGGAAGATTCGGGTCACTCCCGCGAGCGCGCAGGCCGCGAGCACCGCGTCGGTGGCGCCGGCCGGCGGCACCACGGCGACGATCTCCCCCACGCCGGCCACGGCGGCGGGCACCGCGTTCATGATGACGGAGCTCGGATACGACGCCTTGCCGCCGGGCACGTAAAGGCCCACGCGGTCCAGGGGCCTCACCCGCATGCCGAGGACGGTGCCGTCGGGGTCGGTGATGGTGAAGCCGGAATCGCGCTGCCGCTCGTGATAGGCGCGCACGCGGCCGGCGGCGAGAGTCAGCGCGTCGCGCAGCGCGGCGGGGATGCGGGCGAGCGCCGCCTGCCACGCGTCGAGCCCGAGCTCCCATTCGGCGGGGGCGAGATCGAGGTGGTCGAAATCGCACGTGTAGCGGCGGACGGCGGCGTCGCCATGCAGGCGCACGTCGTCGAGGATGCGCGCCACCTGGTCGCGCGTGGCCGGGTCGACGCCGCCCGCACGAGGGAGAAACGGCGCGAGCCGCTCGAGCGGCGGCAGGGCGATCCGGCGGATCACGCCTGCCGTTTCCATCCCGGCCCTCGCGGTAACATCGCCTCGTTGTTAGACTTATCCCGGTATGGACCCCTCAGAACCTGCCTCCACGGCGTTCGGCCTGGTCGCGGTCGTGCTCCTGGTCGTCGCCAACGCGTACTTCGTGGCGACCGAATTCTCCCTCGTGAGCTCGCGGAAGACGCGGCTCGACGAGATGATCCGCGCAGGAAATCGCAAAGCTACCTTTGCCCGCCGGGCCATTCAATCGCTCGACCGCTCGATTTCCGCCACCCAGCTCGGCATCACGCTCGCCTCGCTCGGCCTGGGCTGGGTGGGCGAGCCGGCGGTGGCGGCGCTCATCCGCGGGTGGTTCAGCGGGCTTCCGGCGGCGGTGGCCGGTATTGCACTCCATTCGGTCGCCACCATCGTCGCGTTCGCCATCGTCACCTACGTCACCATCATCCTGGGCGAGCTGGTGCCGAAAGCGTTCGCGCTGGTGCACCCCGAGATCGTGGCGTCGTGGACAGCCGGCCCGCTGCTCGCGTTCGGCTGGGTGATGGCCGGGCCCATCGCGCTGCTCCGGCGCAGCTCCAACTGGCTGCTCAACCTCGCCGGCATCAACCCGCCCGGCGAGACCGAGCGGCTCCACTCGGCCGACGAGATCCGGATGTTGGTGGAGCAGAGCGAAGAGGGCGGCAAGCTCCTGCAGGAGGACGCGAGGCTGCTCGAGGGCGTCTTCGAGTTCAGCGAGAAGACGGCGCAGGAGGTGATGACGCCGCGCACCCAGATGGTGGCGTTCGCGGCGGAGACGCCGGTGGAGGCGGCAGCCGACGAGGTGGCCCGGGTGCGGCGGAGCCGGTACCCGGTGTATCAGGACTCGCTGGACGAGATCGTGGGCGTGGTGCACGCCAAGGACATCCTGAGCGCCCTTCGCGCCCATCCGGGCGCACAGCTCCGCACCATCATGCGTCCGCCGCTCTTCGTGCCAGGGACGCGCGAGGTGGAGGACGTGCTGGCCGACATGAAGCGCCTCAAGACCCACCTCGCGGTGGTGCTCGACGAGTACGGCGGCACGGCGGGACTGGTAACGATGGAGGACCTGCTGGAGGAGATCGTGGGCCCCATCTTCGACGAATACGACCGCCAGGAGCGCCCGACGCCGGTGGTGGGCGGCCCCGTGCTCGATGGCGCCACGCCCATCACCGAGTTCAACTCCGAGTATGGCGCCGAGCTGGACGACGCCGACTACACCACGCTCGGCGGCTACGTGTTCGGCCAGCTCGGCCGCTTGCCACGCCCCGGCGATCGGGTGGCCGCGGGCCGATTCACCTTCGAGGTCGCGGAGATGGACGGCCGCCGCGTGCGGACCATCCGCGTCCACCAGAACCAGCCCGAACCCGCCGAAGAGACCGCCGAGCGGCCGCGCTGAGCGTGAGCGCCGGGCGTTCCCGCGCGCACCGGCCGCCGATATCTTCCCGCGTCATGCCGCGCGCATCGCTTGCCGCCATTCCGCCCGGGGCCGTTGACCTCACGGGCGACGCCGTCCGGCGTCGCCGCGCCTTGCAGCGCGCGATGATGGGCGTGCTCGAGAGGGCGGGCTACGAGGAGTCGAGCCCGCCGACCTTCGAGTACGAGGAGGTGTTCCGCCGCGCCGGCGGGGCCGACGTGGCCGAGCGACTCATCCGGTTCGTCGATCTAGACGGGCGCATTCTGGCGCTGCGCTACGATTTCACCTCGAGCATCGCGCGCGTGGCGGCGACGACGTTCGCCGACGCGGCGCGGCCGCTCCGCTTCTGCTATTCGGGACCCGTGTACCGCAACGAGCCGGAGCGCGGCGGGCGGGCGCGCGAAACGCTGCAAGTGGGCGCCGAGCTGTTGGGCCAGGGCGACCTCTCCGCCGACGTCGAGATCGTGCGCCTGGCGCTGGCGCTCGCCGAGGCGGCGGGGCCGACGGAGTTCCAGCTCAACCTGGGCCACGCGGGTGTGCTGGCGGGCGGGCTCGCGGCGCTCGACGAGCAGCTTCGCGCCGACGTGCGGCGGTGGATCGACCGGAAGGATCGCGGCAGCCTGGCGCGTGCGCTCGATGGGGCGCGCGGCGGCGCGGGCGCCGAGGTACAGGCGCTGCTCGAGCTGCCGTTCGTGATCGGCCGGCGCGACGCGATCGAGCGCGCGCTTCGCTCGGCGCCTGCCGCCGCGCGCGGCGGGCTCGAGCATCTGCTCGCGCTCGACGCCGCACTCGATCCCGCCGAGCGCGCGCACCTGGTGTACGATCTGGGCGAAGTGCGCGGGCTCGACTACTACACCGGCATCCACTTCGAGCTGTTCGTGGCCGGTGCGGGCCGGGCGGCGGGCGCGGGCGGCCGCTACGACGATCTGATGGGTCGCTTCGGGCGTCCGATGCCGGCCGTCGGTCTGGCTCTCGACGTCGACGTGCTGGCCGAGCTCGGCGCGTGAGCCGCCTGCGCATCGCGCTCGCCAAGGGGCGGCTGCTCGAGCCGTCGGTCGAGCGCTTCCGCCGCGCCGGCGCCGAGCCGATGCCCGACGCCGGCCGGCGGCTGCTCGTTCCGTCGAGCGATCCCGACATCGAGTTTCTGGTGGTGAAACCGGCCGACGTGCCGGTGTACGTCGAGAGCGGCGCCGCGGACCTCGGCGTCACCGGCACCGACGTGCTGCGCGAGACGCCCGCGGACGTGCTGGAGCCGCTGGAGCTGGGCTTCGGTTATTGCCGTCTCGTGGTGGCGGCACCCTCGGCAACGCCGTATCCGGCGCTGCCCGGCGGTGCCACGGCCCGCGTTGCCACCAAGTATCCCCGGCTCGCGCGCGAGCACTTCAACGCGCTGGGGCGGCCGGTCGACATCGTGCACGTCGGCGGGTCGGTCGAGGTCGCGCCGCTGCTCAACCTCTCGCATTGGATCGTCGATCTGGTGGACACGGGGGCCACGCTCAAGGCGAACGGGCTGGTGGAGCGGGAGACGATTCTCGAGGTGGGCGCCGTGCTGGTGGCCAACCGCGCGAGCCAGAAGCTCAAGCTGGAGTGCTATCTCGAGCTGATGGCGCGGCTCCAGCGGCAGTAACCCGGCGGCGCCGCGCGAGCCGGGCGGCCAGCTCGAGCGCCGCGCGCATGCTCGATGCATCGGCCCGGCCCTGGCCCGCGATGTCGAACGCGGTGCCGTGATCGGGTGACGTCCTGATGAATGGCAGCCCGAGCGTCACGTTCACCGCCTCGCCGAATGCGGCCACCTTGATGGCCGTCATCCCCACGTCGTGATACGGCGCCAGCACGGCGTCGAACTCGCCGCGCATCGCCCGCACGAAGACGGTGTCGGCCGGCAGCGGCCCGGCGGCGCCGAGCATCCTGGCCGCGGGGCGGAGCACGCGCTCGTCCTCGTCGCCGAAGAGCCCTGCCTCGCCGGCGTGCGGATTGAGCGCGCACACGGCGAGCCGGGGCTCGGCGATGCCCCACAGCTCGTGCAGCGCGCGCTCGGTGATGCGTCCCGTGCGAACGACGCGGTCCATGGTGACGAGCGCCGGCACGTCGCGGAGCGGCACGTGGGTAGTGACGAGTACCACGCGCAGCGCGCCGCGGGCGAGTGCGCCTGGCCCCGCACCGCGGGGCTGCCCGCCCGCTGATCCCGCGTCGGCCGGCGATTCCGCCGCGAGCATCATCGCCACGTCGACATCCCCGGCGAGATGCGCCAGCCACTCGGTATGACCGGGATAGGGAAAGCCGGCCAGGTGGAGCGCGTGCTTCTGGGCCGGCCCCGTTACGATCGCATCGACTTCGCCGGCCTGCACGAGCCGCACCGCGCGCTCCACCGCATGCCCCGTGAGCTGCCCTGCCCGCACGGCGCGCTGCCGATCGGCCGCGGCGCCACCGCGCGGCGCGTGCTCCCCGGCGCCGAGCCCCCACGTGCCCACCGAAATCCGCAGCGCCGCGGGCACGTCCGCGATCTGATCCTCCGCGCCGATCGCAACGATTTCCGCGTCGATGGCCTCGGCCAACGCCTTCGCGGCGATCTCCGGTCCGATGCCGCGGGGATCGCCGAGGGTGACGGCGAGGCGGACAGGCGGACAGGCGGACGGGCGGCCTGAAGAGATCGCGTGCGGGAGCGGCGCAAACGGGGGCGGGGACTCCGCCGACAAGCCGACAGTCGGCTCCGCCCCCGCCCCCGTT
>DASUJH010000031.1 GCA_036279355.1 Gemmatimonadales bacterium | reverse complement strand
GTCGTGTTCGCCGGGTCGGTGAACGGCAGCGAAGAGGCCGTGTACCGGTTCAATGTGAATCCGCTGGTCTGGTGGGTATGGTTCGGCGGATTCGTGCTGGCGTTCGGCGGCATCGTGACCATGTGGCCGGGCGGCGGACCGACGATCCAGGCGCGGCCTCGGCGCATGGTACAGGCGGGGTACGAGGTTGCGCTCGCCGGGGAGGCACGGTGAACCGCCGACGGTTTCTCGGGTCAGGCGCGGCACGCATTGGGGCCGGTGCGCTCGGCATTTCCACCGCGGCCGGCGCGGCGGCGGGCATCGGGCCGCTCGAGCGGCTCTTCGCTCAGCAACCAGGCCAGCAGGCGGGACAGCAGCCGAGCGAGGAGCCGCTCGCGGGCGAAGGCGCCAACGGCAGCCTGCGCGATCCGGATGCCGCCGGCCGACCGCTCAGCGCCACCACCGCCGCCGACAACGACGAGGCGATCAAGCAGATCGAGCAGCACCTGCACTGCACCTGCGGCTGCAATCTCGACATCTACACCTGCCGGACCACCGACTTTTCGTGCAGCTATTCGCCCGAGCTGCACAAGGAAGTGGTGGCACTCTACGACAGCGGCAAGACGGCGCAGCAGATCGTCGATGCCTTCGTCGCCAAGTACGGCGAGAAGGTGCTCATGGCGCCCCCGGCCGAGGGGTTCAACCTGGCCGGGTATCTGGTGCCGGGAGCGCTCATCGCGCTGGCGGGCGCGGGCGTCGTGGCCATCGTTTCGCGGCGCGGAGCAGTGGCGGCGG
This sequence comes from Gemmatimonadales bacterium, assembly GCA_036279355.1. Taxonomy (NCBI): domain Bacteria; kingdom Pseudomonadati; phylum Gemmatimonadota; class Gemmatimonadia; order Gemmatimonadales; species Gemmatimonadales bacterium. The sequence goes on along the minus strand of DASUJH010000031.1, from coordinate 9,230 downwards.
CGGAGGGCGGCGTGCCGCGCGTCCCTCCGATGCCTCCCCCGGCCACGTCGACCGCGACGCCGGAAGAGCTGGACCGGCTCCGGCGCGAGCTGACCGAGGTGGATGACTGATGGCGTATGAGGCAGTGGCCGCGGTGGCCGTGGGCCTCGCGGTGCTCTGGCTTGCGCTCGGTCCGCTGATCCGGCCCGCGCCCCGGCAGCCCGCTGCCGTGGAGCCGCTCGACCCCGAGGAGACGCCCAAGGGCGTGGCTCTTACGGCGCTCAAGGAAATCGAATTCGACCGCGAAACCGGGAAGCTCTCCGACGCCGATTACGAGCAGCTCAAGGCCAAGTACACATCGATCGCCATCGCCGCCATGCGGGCAGAAGCCGCGGCGGACCAGGAGGCGGCCGCGGCAGCGAACGCAGCAGCGGACTCGGTGGCCAACGCCACCGCGGGCAATTTCGCCACGTCAGGCGACATCGAGGCGATGATCGCGCGCCAGGTGCGCCTCATCCGCTCGGCGCGCTCGACTGCGCCGCCGTCGGCTCCGGTCTGCGCATCCTGCGGCCCGCGGCCCGAGCCCGATGCGCTCTTCTGCTCCTCATGCGGCGCCCGGCTCCGTGTGCCGGTCGAGTGTGCCCGCTGCGGAGCCCCCCTCCCGGCGGACGGCAACTTCTGCGAGTCCTGTGGCAGCCGCGTGGCCGCCTGACGCGGGACGCCGGACGCTCCCATAGCCTCAAAGCCCCACGCGGAACCCGAGCGAAACGCCGGCTCGGCTCATTGTGGTGCTCTCGAACCCGGCGGGCAATTCTCCATCCTCGAACACCGAGCCGGTGACTGCGCCGGCGGCGCGCACCAGCCCCGCGATGCTCCGGCCAAACGGGACCCGCAGCTCAAGGCCGGCTCGCCCGCCCGCCCTGGTGCGTCCCTCGCCGTTACCGGGGTTCCAGATGTCGAGCACGGGCCCGCCGAACACGTAGAGTGAATTGCCGCCGAGCATGGTCAGGCGGTACGCCGCTTCCGGTGCGAGCTGCACCCATTTGAATGCGCCCTTTCCCACGACGGACAAGTCGGACGCTTCGACGGCGAGCCCGGATTGTGCGTACTGCACCCCGAACGCTGCGACTACCCGGCCAAAGCTGCGGTCGAGCCGGAGGGCGAACGTCGTGGGTCGATACGGGTGCGACACAGCACCATCGCTGGTGCTCACGTCCCGCGCGGCTCCCCAGAAGCGGGTGATTCCGAAGTCCGTCGAAATGCCCCACCGGTGCTCCTGTGCGGCCAGGCTTCCCGTCGCGCCTGCCAACAGCAAAGCCGATCCGACCAACGCCGCGATGCGCACGTGACGACCTCCCGGCAAGGGGGAGGGCCCGAGCCCTCCCCGGTGGGCCTGCAACACCGCCGACCTCAGTACATCTTGAGATTGAGCGCGCCGGTCGTGATGTTGTTTTCGCCTTTCACGATCCAGTTGGCGCCCGGCCTGAACTCGCCCGCAACTGCGTCCCGCACCGCCTCCCCGACCAGATCGTCCTGGGTGGTAATGACCGACCAGAGGGACTGGAAAATGTTCTGCACCGCCTTGGCCTGATTCCAGAAGTGCTGGAGCGCGGTGGTTGTGTCCCGTCCCGCCGTGAGCTGCCGGTACGCCGAGTCGAGCACCCGCAGGAACGTGGCGAAGCGCCCGGCATCGAGCTTGATCTGGCACGCGGTATCATCGTCCTCGATGACGACCACCCGCATGCTGTTGCCTTGATGCGCCTGCTTGTAACTGTTGATCTGGGTCTGGCTGAACAGGAGCACTCTGCCCGTCCAGGACGTCGCGTTCTGGTCGAAGTAGTAGGGCGTCGGCTGGTGCTCCCCCGCGCACTGGTAATCCTTGAGCGAGTCCGTGGTCCCCGCCTGGCCCAGGATATGGACCTCAAATTCGGGACTCCCCTTCAACCAACCCTCAAATGTGCCCGTGAATGAGGCGCCGGTCATCCAGAGGCCGGGGGACGGTACGCCCGGGTCGCTCCCGCTGATATCGCAGGAGCTGCCGGTCACCGTGCCGAAACCGCCGGAATAGGGCTCGACGCAGGTCGCGTCGGTGGTGACGCCCGACGACGCAGGGGCGTCGAAGTTCGTCTCCTGCGGCACCAGCGCCAGAACGGGCGTGGCCGGCGGGGTGTCGGGGCTCAGCACCCGGCGGTGGCCCTTGGTGTCGAACGCCACCGGCGCCTCGTGGTCGTTGAGCTCGGTCGCGACCAGCACGTTCTCGCCGCCGGTCCAGCGGGTCCGGTGCTCGGGCACCGGCAGGTAGAGCTCGAGCGGGATTGCGGACCGGGCTCCGGCCTCGAGCGCCGACAACCCGGCGCCGCTTGCCTGCGCCATTTCGGTGGCCGGCGCGCCGCCCTCCGCCGAGAGGTAGCGCTGGAACTGGATCTTGTGCTCGCGGACCTGGGAGCCGTCGAGCTGGCGCTTGAGCCGGCTCCGAATCGCCGGATCGCTGAGCGAGAGGGCGACGGTGCGGGCCAGATCCTCGAGCTGCTGGCGCTGGTCGCTGGCCGTGATGCCGGGGGACGCCGCTCGGCGGCCTTCCAGCACGCCGTCCGTCGTGCCGGTGGGCCCGCCGCGCTCGCCGCACGCGGCGGCGGTGGCGAGGAGCGCGAGCGTCGCGAGGCGGACGCCGACGCGCGCGGCCGGGCGGGCGCCGACAGCGTGGGCGCCGCGAGGGGAGGTGCTGCGGGACATGGTGCCTCCTGGGCTGGGGATGCGCGCCGACGGCAAGCGCGGGTGCGACGGCGAGCCCAACCTAGGAAGCACCGCGGGGAAGACCGGGACGGATTCTATGCGAGCGAGAGCGGAAAACTCCGAGCGCGGCTGCTATCTTCGGCCGACGACCATGCCGGCATCATCGAATCCGCAGCGCGCCCTCGTGATCCTTGCGCGCGCGCCCGAGCTCGGCCGAGTGAAGACGCGGCTCGCGGCCGAGCTGGGCGCCGCGGCGGCGCTCGCGGCTTACCGGGAGCTCGGCGCGCTCGTGGTGCGCGCCGTTGCCGAGGTTCGCCACTGCGACGTCGTCGTCGCGTTCACGCCGGCGGATCGCGAAAGCGCCATGCGCGAGTGGCTCGGCACCGCGCCGCGCATGGAGCCGCAGCGCGAGGGCGACCTGGGCGCGCGCATGGCCGCGGCCATCGCGGCGCGGCAGGCGGCCGGCGCGGCGAAGGTGGTCGTGATCGGCACCGATTGTCCGGAGGTGAATGCGGCGGTCGTGGAAGACGCCTTTGCGCGGCTCGACCGGGCGGACGCCGTGTTCGGCCCCGCGAGCGACGGGGGCTACTACCTAGTGGGCGTGCGGCGGCCGCTCCCCGCGCTCTTCGATCGGGTTCCGTGGAGCTCGCCCCGCACGCTCGCGGCGACGCTCGAGCGCGCGGCTGCCGAAGGGATCAGCGTGGCGTTGCTGGAGGAGCTGCGGGACATCGACACCGCGGCGGATTGGCGCGCGTGGCAGGCCTCGCGCGCCGGGACCGGGCGCTAGTCGGGATCGTTCGGGCGCTTATCCGGCTCAGCGGCCGCCCGGTAGCGCTTGGCCAGCCGCTCTGGCGAGGTCCCGGCCAGGTACGCCGCGAGCAGTCCCCAGTTGCGCAGCGTCCGCCGGATGAGGCCATCACGCTCCCATCGCCGGGCCGACACCCGCACCGCGGCTGGGAGCAGCCGCACCGAGGTGATGCGCCCGAGCGCGCGCACCAGCGCCACGTCTTCCATCAGCGGCACCGCTGGATAGCCGCCGGCCGCCTCGTATTCCGCCCGGGACACGACGAGCCCCTGATCGCCATAGGGAAGCCGGCACCACGCCGAGCGAGCGTTGGCGCCGCACTCGATGAGGCGAAAACCGAATCCCGCACCATCGATTCTCAGCCGAAACGCGTGGGCACCCGGCGCGCGGGTGCGCACGACCTGCTCGAGCGCCGCGAGCGCCGCCGTGTCGAGCCGCACGTCCGCGTGCAGAAAGCAGAGCACCGGCGCGCGCGCGGCGGCTGCACCGGCGCGAAGCTGGCCGCCCCGTCCACGCGGCCCCTCGATCACGCGTGCGCCGCGCGCCGCCGCGACGGCGGGCGTGCCGTCTCCGCTCCCGCCGTCCGCCACGATCACCTCGTGCGGCGGAGCCAGCGTGCTCAGATCGTCCAGCAGATGTCCGATCGCTCCCGCCTCGTCCAGGGTGGGAATGACGACCGACACCTCCGGCGGGGAAACCCCGGACGCAATCACGCCGTTATATTGGGGTCCTTCCTCCCGGAGTGCACCAGCCAATGTCGGATTCCTCCTCACGCACCGGCGAGCGCCCCAGCTACTACGACCGGCACGACCTCGGCCGCTTCAGCGAGATCGGGCGCGGCTCGCCCGAGCTGGCGGCCAGGTTCTTCGACTACTACAACGCCGTGTTCGCCGAGGGCGCGCTCTCGGCGCGGGAGAAGTCGCTCATCGCGCTCGCGGTGGCGCACGCGGTGCAGTGCCCCTATTGCATCGACGCCTACTCGAAGGACGCGCTGGAGAAGGGCTCCAACCTCGACGAGATGACCGAGGCGGTGCACGTCGCCGCGGCAATCCGGGGCGGCGCCTCGCTCGTACACGGGGTGCAGATGCTCAACCACGTCGACGATCTCGGGATGTAACCGCATGGGCCGAGTCCTTCCCACGCTCGCCAAGGCCCGCGCGCCGCTCGCCGCGGCAGCCGTGCAGCGCGATCGTCTCGACCGGGTGCCGGTCGCGCGCCGCTTCGACGACGCGCTGGCCGACTCGGGCCTCTTTCCGCTCACCGCCACCCGCGTCGACATCCTCCAGATCAACCTCGGCAAGCGCTGCAACCAGACCTGCGCGCATTGCCACGTGGACGCCGGCCCCGATCGCACCGAGGTGATGCCGCGAGCGGTGATGGAGGCCTGCCTCGCGTTCTTCGAGCGCGAAGAGGTGCCTACGCTCGACGTCACCGGCGGCGCACCCGAGCTGCATCCCGACTTTCGCGAGATCATCGTGCGCGCCTCGGCCACGGGCCGCCGCGTCATGCACCGCTGCAATCTCACCGCGACGCTGCTGCCGAACTACGCGGACATCCCGGCGCTCCTGGCCGAGCACCGCGTCGAGGTGGTGGCGTCGCTGCCGTACTTCCAGGCGCGGGAGACCGACGCGCAGCGCGGCGAGGGCGTCTTCGAGGAGTCGATCGCGGCGCTCCGCCGCTTCAATGAGCTGGGCTACGGCCAGGGCACGGGCCTCGTGCTCGATCTCGTCACCAATCCGGTCGGCACCTATCTGCCAGGCAACCAGCGCTCGCTCGAGGCCCATTGGAAGCGGCAGATGATGACGCGCTACGGCATCGCCTTCGATCACCTCTACACCATCACCAACATGCCGATCAGCCGATTCCTCGAGTTTCTGGAGAAGCAGGACAAGACCGAGGAGTACATGGCGCGGCTGGTGGCGGCGTACAACCCCGCGGCGGCGGCCGGCGTCATGTGTCGCAACACGCTCTCGGTCGGCTGGGACGGCACCCTCTACGATTGCGACTTCAACCAGATGTTGGAGCTGCCGCTCGCGGCACCCGCACCGCGCACCATCTTCGATGCCGTCCGCGACGCGCTCGACGCGCGCAGCATCGTGACCGGACCACACTGCTTCGGCTGCACCGCGGGCGCGGGCAGCTCGTGCGGCGGCGCCGTGGCCTGAGTCAGCAGCACCCTTCCGGGCCGCAGCACGATTCGGCGCCGGCGTCGGTCGCGCGGTAGTCAGCGCCCTTCGTCTCGCGCGGGTGGCGCCGCGCCGTGCCGCGGCAATCGAATTCCGCCGCTTCATCGAGCGGCACCTCCGCCAGCGGCGGCACCGGCAGGATGTCGCTCGCGTAGGGCTCCTTCCCGTACAGCGCAAAGGTCTTGTCGCACACCGCCATCCGCTGGCCGCGTTCGAGCACGTGGCCGTCGTCGTCAATCACGCGCTTCCACGGGCCGCGATAGATCACCGCCTGGCGCCGCTCGAGGCAGCGGCCCTGCTTGCCCTTGTGCGCGGTGACGGTGACCGAGCGGAACTCGATGCCCTCGACCGTCCGCCACGGCCGCTCGTCGCGCTTGGCGATGCGCATGCCGTAGAACCCCGCGCGGTCGAAGGCGTCGAGGAACTCGTCCTCCCGGAGCGCGCCCGAGATGCAGCCGGACCAGAGTTCCGGGTCGCGCCGCATCGCGTCGGGCACGTCCTCGTCGCTCACGATGTCGCTGATGGCCACTCGGCCGCCGCGGCGCACCACCCGAAAGATCTCGTCGAAGAGCTGCACCTTGTCCGCGGGGCGGACCAGATTGAGCACGCAGTTGGAGAGCACGACGTCGACCGACTCGCCGGCCACCAGCGGCTCGCGCGCTCGGCTCTCGTCGGCAAAGGCCTCGAACGCCGCCAACTCGGCGCTGCCGCGCACGGGATGCGCCGAGAGATACGCATCGCAGCGGGTGAGGTCGAGCCGCAGATCCTGAATCCGGCCCTTCCGGAACTCGACGTTGTGATAGCCGAGCCTGTCGCCGATGGCGGCGCGGTGGCGCTCGGCCAGCGCCAGCATCTGGTCGTTCATGTCGACGCCGATCACCCGGCCCGCGGGCCCCACGATCTGGGCGGCGATGTAGCAGATCTTGCCGCCGCCCGAGCCGAGATCGAGCACCGTGTCGCCCTCGCGGACGAACGCGGAGGGGTCGCCGCAGCCGTAGTCGCGCTCCTTGATCTCGTCCGGAATTACGGCGAGATAGCGCGGATCGTAGTCCACCGGGCAGCAGAGCGCCGCCTCGCGCTCCTGCGCGGCGCGGGCGTAGCGGTCGAGGACCGCCTGCTCCGGATTGGTCGCAATGCCCACCGTTGCCTCCTTCGTTCGTTGCTCGTCCGCGCGTCGCTCGTCTCAGCCGCGCCGGCCCGCGACGTAGGACGCCGTCACCGGGCTCTCGGGCGCGTGAAAGAATCGGTCGGTCGGCGCCGCCTCGACCAGAGAGCCGGCGCCGTCGCGGAGCCAGAGGAGCGCCGCATCGTCGCCGTTGCGGCGCGCCTGCGCCAGCTGGTGCGTCACCACGACCACCGTGAGGCGGCCGCGGAAACTCGTGATCAGGTCTTCCACCACGCCGCTCGCGATCGGGTCGAGGGCGCTGCACGGTTCGTCCATGAGCAACACCTCGGGGCGCAGCACCAGCGCGCGGGCGATGCAAAGACGCTGCTGCTGGCCCCCCGACAACTCGCGCGCGGAGGCGCCGAGCCGATCCTTGATCTCCTCCCAGAGCCCGACCGCGCGGAGCGCCTCCTCGGCGCGGGCCTCGCGCTCGGCGCGGTCGCCCACGCCGTGCTCCCGGAGCGGCAGCTCCAGGTTGCGGCGCACCGACATCGGGAACGGATTCGGCTGCTGGAAGATCATGCCGACGCGCCGCCGGAGCGCTACGACGTCGGTTTCCGGCGCGAGCACGTCGAGCGAGCCGAGTTGCACGGCACCCGACACGGTGGCGCCGGGGACCAGGTCGATCAGTCGATTGAGACAGCGGAGCAGGGTGGTCTTGCCGCAGCCCGAGGGACCTACCAGCGTAGTGATCCGTCCCGCGCGAATCGCAAGCGACACCCGATCGACCGCAGTCCGCCCGCGGTACCGCACGGTGAGCGCCTCCATGGCGAGGTGTGTGCTCGCTTCGCCGCGGCCGGGTTCGCCCCGTATGCGGACTTCGGCTCGCTCCACTCTCGGCAGCGCGGTCATCTCTGCGGAGTTCCCCCCGTAAGCCGGTATGCGCTGATCCAGAACACCGCGCCGTCGAGCGCGAGAAGCGCCACGACAAGCACGAGCGCCGTGGCGTAGGCGCTCGTGTCGCCACCGGGGACGTTGAGCGCGAGGTCCAGAATGTGGACCGAGAGCGAACGCCCGGAATCGAACAACGATGTGGGCATCCGCGTCACGTACCCGCTGGTGAAGATGAGCGCGGCCGTCTCGGCCAGCGCGCGGCCGATGCCGAGCACCAGTCCGATGACGAGCGCGGGCATCGCGGCCGGCAGGAGAACGCGGAACGCCGTCGAGACCCGCGAGAAGCCGAGCGCGGCGGCGCCGAGCCGGTGCTCATCCGGCACGCCGCGGATGCCCGCTTCGGCCGACCGGATGAGGATCGGCAGCACCATGCAGGCGAGCGTGAGGCCGCCAGCGAGAATCGAGAATCCGAATCCGAGCACGACACAGAAGAAGGCGTTGCCGAAGAGCCCGAACACGATCGACGGCACGCCCGCCAGTACGTCGAGGCTCCGGCGGACGGTCGCCCCGAACCACCCGCCGCGCCGGGTGAGCTCGGCCAGCAGCAGCGCGGTGCCGAAGCCGATCGGCACCGCGACCGCAAGGCAGACGGCGAGCAGCAGGAGCGTGGAGACGAGCATCGGTGCGATGCCGCCCGCGCGGCCGGCGTCGATCGGATCGGTGAAGAGGAATGCGGGCGACAGTTGCCGTGCCCCATGCCAAACGATGTCACCGAGCAGCCAGAGGAACACGGCGGTGACGAGCATCGGCGCGAGCCAGACCGCCGCGCCGCCCGCGGCGTCGCGCAGGCGGTGAGTCCGGGTACGGCCCGGTGCCGCCCAGAGCAATGCGCCGCTCGTCACGCGCCGCGCTCCACCGCGTGATTCGGTGCGCGCGCCACCACTTCGGCCCCGCCGACCAGGATCATCACCATCACCGTGAGCGCGAGCCCGCTCACGAAGAGCGCCGACCGGTGGGTGCCCAGCGCGTACGACATCTCGAGCGCGATGTTGGCCGTGAGCGTGCGCACGGGATCGAACACGCTGCTGGGCCACTGCACCACGTTGCCCGACACCATGAGCACCGCCATCGTCTCGCCCACTGCGCGCCCGGCGCCGAGCACGAGCGCCGCCACGATCCCGCGCCGCGCGGCCGGCAGCGCTACGTGCGTCGCCACGCTCCAGCGCGAAAGTCCGAGCGCCGAGGCGCCGAGGAGCTGCTCGCGCGGCACGGCGCCGAGGCTGGTTTCCGCGAGGAGTGCCACGGTGGGCAGCACCATGAGCGCCAGCACGAGCACCGCGGCGAGGAGACTCGGCCCCGGCGGATGGATTCGCCCGATGATCGGGGCGAGCACGACGAGTCCCCAGAAGCCGAACACGACGGACGGGATTCCGGCGAGCAGGCTTAGCAGGTGGCGGTACGCTGCCGCCGTGCGGCGGGGAGCGTAGAACTCCTGGAAGATTGCGGAGAGAATACCGACCGAGCCGGC
>DASUJH010000030.1 GCA_036279355.1 Gemmatimonadales bacterium | reverse complement strand
ATGCGCCATTGATCATTGATGGCGATCGGGCAATGTCACGCGGCACGTGACGCGCGTTAATGCGCCCGATCGTTCATTATCCGCCAGACGACCGAGTCGCGTCCGCCTGGCCCCGCGCTCATCCCCGCGTCTCGCCCCGATGTCTCGCCACGAACTCCCGCGCCCCCGGCGGCGTGAGCAGATCGTCCGCGATCCCCGCGATCTCTTCCGCATCTCGCCACGCCGCTTCCAGCGGGCCGATCTCCTCCTCCAGCGCGCGACGTTCTTCCTCCTCGTGCACCGCCATCTCCAGCGCGAGCCGCTCGTCGAGCCGCAGGAAGGGCAGGGCACCGTGGTCGACGGGGCCGGTCGCCCCCCACGCCCTGCGCAGCCCCCAGCGGCCGGTTGGCCAGCCGGTGCGCCGATAACGCGCGCGGCGCTCCGGGAAATCGCCGGTGCGCACGCGCGAGGTGCCGGCGAGCTCGGCGATGAATGCGTCGGGGCTGCCCGCTGCGGCAATGCGCTCCGCCGCCGCGCGCGTGGTCGCGATGCCTGCGCCCGCCGCGTTCACGCGCGTCAGGAGAATCCCGAGCGCGCGGCGGGCCGCATCGTGCGCGAGTTGCTGTGTGCCCGTCACGTGTCGCAGATTGAGCACCCACTCGGCGGGCGCCGCGCCCGGTGCGAGGTCCGTTTCCTGGAGGTTCACACCATAGACAGCGTACGGCCTCGCTCCGGAGCGCGGAACGTAGGTGGGGCGGAGATAATCACGATAGAACTGCGCGCTGTTCACGATCCACGCGCCCCCCAGCCACAGTGCCGGCAGTGCGACCGAAGTGAGCGCGGCCTCTCCCGCGCCCGCCACCACGCCCACGGCAGCGACGCCCGCCGCGGCCACGCCGGTGCCCACCCAGGTGACACGCCGGCGCAGGCGGCGGCGGAATTCGTTGCCGTATCGCCACGCCGCGAACTCCGGACGCAGCGGCCGTCCAATGCGGACGAGCTCGAGTCCCTCCCGCAGCTTCGTCAGGCCGATCTGCTCCGTCTGCGCGCGGAGCCGCTGTCCCCGAAACAACCGCTCACACTCCTCGATCGCTTCCCAGCGCTCCTCCAGTGGCGTCAGATTCCACCGCGCGCAATGCGCGCAGATGACCCAGAGCCGTCCCTTCTCGGCGTCGAACGCGAGTCGGCGGCCGATCGGGAAGTGCTCGATCACCTCGTTGTGGCCGAGGGAGCCGTAGCAGAAGAGGCAGGTGGAGTACATGGTGTGAGCGATGGCTCGCTGCTGTCACGGGCTTTCGAGGGTCTCCCGGCCGATAATGCTGCGTCGAACGGGTCCGCGGAAGCAGTCCACCACAGTCCGAGTCGGCCCCGCCCAGGATGGACGGGGCCGACTCGCACGCTCGCATTGATGCTGATGCCTCACGTCCGCACAGCCCTCCGCCGCCGCCTTCTACGACAACGCCGCGCAGACGTCTTCCTGCGTCCCGCTGATGCTCTCGAGCACCTCCTGCCCGCTGGGCGTGAAGGTCACCACCGCGCGCCCCGAATTGATGATCAGCTTGGGGCCGGCCGGGATGTCGGTGGGGAAGAAGAAGAGCTGCGTTGTGCCCGTGAGCACGAGCGTCGCCGAGCCGTCCACGTGGTACGTGAACGTGAGCGGACCGGGGAGGTTGGCCGTCATCGACTTCCCGTTGCTGGTGTTCGTCAATGTCTCGACGAACTGGCCCGTGATGCGCTGCGTGATGTCGCCGTTCTCGGCAGGTGGGTAGCTCGTCACCAGCGAATTGCTCTTGACGGTCTCGCCATGCACCCCGAAGGCGCACACGTCGCCCGGCGCGAAGTCGAGCACCGAGCCGGGGATCGGGAAGTGCTCCGGCTTGCCGGGGCCGCGGGACAGCGCGAACGCGGGCGGCGCGATCTGACGCGCAACCTGCGCGGTGGGCGCGGTGGGCGCGCTGTCGGAGCACGCGACCGCGAGTGCGGCGGCGCATGCACCGCCGAGGATGAACAGGATGTGCGCCGAGGTCCGCTTCGAGAAATGGCGAGCGATGGTTGTCGTGGGAAGTTCGTGTGAGCGTTGCATCGTACCCTCCAGGATTAGAAGAAGTGAGATCTGGTCCGGCCGTCCGTCGCTGCGCGGGCGTTCCCGCGCCCTCTCGTCCCCGCGTCCGCCCTACCGTCCGTGCGTCTGGAACCGCTTCTGGAACCGCCGCCCGAGCATCTCGCGCACATGTTCGGGGAGATGCACGCGCCCCTTTGCGCGCCGTGACGCATGCGCGATCTGACCCGCGCTTGCGTCGGGTGCCGGCGTCGCCAGGAAGGCGTGCACCTCGCCGGTGCTCGTCACGAGTGCCAGGCCGGCGATCTGCCCCCGGTCGTTGAGCGCGAAGGGGAGCATGACGTACAGCGGCGAGTCGGCCGGGAGGAGGTCGTTGATGTCCGTCATCACGCCGTGCTCCCAGAGGTAGCCGCGGCAGACGGCCAGGGTGGCGTCGCACGACGCGCCCACCATCTGGCCGCGATCGTTGATCTCGAACGGGGTGTTGGCCACGTCCGCGGGATCGGAGCTCATGACGCCGAGGTCGCGGATGCCGGTGGCCCGGGTCCACAGGAAGGGATGCAGACCGCCGGCGGAAACGCTGGCGCTGCCCACCACCTCACCCCGGTTGTTGACGTCCGCCGCCACGGCCACGCCGCCACCACCCAGGTCGCCGACGTTGATGGGCGTGCCGTGGTCCCAGAGAACGGCGTGTGGTCCCAGCGCGAAGCCGCCATACGTGGTGTTGGAGCACAGCCCCGACGTGCCGACGGCCTGGCCCCTGTCGTTCAGCCGAAGCGCTATTCCCACCTCGTCGCTTGGGAGCGGCGGGAGCTCGTGGATCGTCCCCCGATACCAGGCCACGGCCTGGAAGTGGCTCTTCTGCGGCGGGATGCAGGTGGCGTCGCGCGTGCCATCTTCCGCGACGCCGACGATCATCCCCGCGGTGTTGTCCATGAACGCCGCGGCATTGATGCCGCCAAGCGTGGGGAGCGCTGTCAGTGTTCCATGGCTCCAGACCGCCGCGCCGCAGACGAGGCCGGTGCCCAGCCCGCAGAAGTTCTCCTCGAGCGGGTCGCGCTCCCGCGTATCGGAGAGGATCGCGAGCTCCGCGCGCTCGGACCGTCCCGCCGCTTCGCTGTTCGGTCCGCCGAGCGTTCCGACGTCCGTGATTTTGCCATCTGCCCAGTACACCGCATGCTGAAGCTCGCCGGGCACGGTGGCTGCCCCGCTCACCCGGCCGGCGTCGTTGATGTCGTAGGCTATGCTGAAGGATCCACCGAGGGTGCCCAGATCGGTGATCGTGTAGTGTGACGGCTCGGTGGGGCGGGCGCCGGAGCGCGAGGCCGATGGGGTGATGAGTGGCGCGGCTGCCGGTGATGACGGCGCGTCGGTGCACGCCATGCTCAAGGCCGCGGCCGCCATGAGTGCGGCGACCTGCGCCCACTGGCGTGGCACGAATGGGGACATACGGGAAGCGCTGCGCATGGCGTGATCTCCTGCTCCGGGTCGACGGTACGGCGCGGCTGCATGGGGATGTTGCTCGGGCGCGGCGCCATCCGGGGTGGCGTGCCTGCCGTGTTGCCGCCCGGATCGGTCACCCGTATACTTGGATCGCGCGGGAGCGCCGCATCAGCAGACGCGCGGAATCCGCCGGATCGATGCAATGCCGCGCGGGGCTCGTTGCCCGGAGTGCGAGTGATGGACGAAGCGGCACGCGGGCGGGCGCAGGAGGCAGCCAAGCAGGAGATCGCCGAGGCGCTGGCGATGCTCCGCCGCGGAGCGCCCGATGGGATCGACCGGCTCATTCCACTCGTGTACGCGGAGCTGCGGCGCATCGCCCATCGCCAGCTCGCCGCCGAGCCCGCGGGCCACACGCTCTCCACCACGGCACTGGTCCACGAGGCGTATCTCCGCCTGTCCCGGCAGACGCGCGCCGAATGGACGAGCCGCGCGCACTTTTTCGGTCTTGCCGGACGCGTGATGCGGCGCGTGCTCGTGGACTACGCCCGCCGCCACCAGGCCGCGCGGCGAGGCGGCCCGCGCCTGCGGCCCGTATCACTCGAGGATGCCGAAGCGCTCGGCGACGGTGACGCCGACGCGCTGGCCGTCGCCACGCGCAGCGATGAGCTGCTCGCGCTGGACGAAGCGCTCGAGCGGCTGGCATCGGTTGACGCACGACTCGCGCGCGTGGTGGAGTGTCGTTTCTTCGGCGGGCTCACCGAGGGCGAAACTGCCGAGGTGCTCGGCGTGTCGCAGCGGACCGTGGCGGGTGACTGGGTGATGGCGAAGGGATGGCTCTACCGGGCGCTGCGCCCGGAGGAATGATGAGCGAGCCCGAGCGGCCGCCACGGGGGGATCGCGACACGCCGGCGTCGGCGCGGCGACGATGGGCCGCGGTGCGCGCCACGGTGGAAGCGGCGCTGGAGCTGCCGCCCGAGGCGAGGGCTGACTTCCTCGACCGCGCCTGCGGGGACGACGCGGCGCTGCGCGCGGAGGTCGAGGCGCAACTGCGCGCGTGCGAGCGCGCGGCGGAGTCGCCGGATTTTCTCGCCGAGCCGGCCTCGGCGTTTGCCGCACCGCTTCTTATGAGTCTCGCTGATGGAGATCAGGTCGCCGGCACTGAAGCGATGGCGGCGGCGGGCGAGCCTGACGCGAACGTGCCGGAGGCGCTCCGCGCCGCGCTGGCGGGGCACTACGACGTGGAGCGGGAGGTGGGGCATGGTGGCACCGCCACTGTCTACCTGGCCCACGATCGCCGGCATGCGCGGCCGGTGGCGCTCAAGGTGTTCGACCCGGTGCTCGGCGCCGCGATGAGCGCCGAGCGCTTTCTGCACGAGATTCGCATCACCGCCGGCCTGACGCATCCACACATTCTGCCGCTGCACGATTCGGGTGAGGCGGCGGGCCTGCTGTACTACGTGATGCCGTACGTTGAGGGGGAGACACTCCGCGAGCGGCTCGCGCGCGGGGAAGCGCCGTCCATGGAGGCGGCGCTGCGACTCCTGCGCGAGGTGGCGAGCGCGCTCGCGTACGCGCACCGGAGCGGCGTGGTGCACCGCGACATCAAGCCGGCGAACATCCTCATCCAGGACGGCCATGCCGTGGTGGCCGACTTCGGCATCGCGCGCGCGGTGAGCAGGGCTCGCGCACCGCGGGCGCCCGTGGGATCTCCCGATGCTGCCGCGGGCGGAGGAGAAGACGGGGGCGCCACGCTCACCGGAGAGGGGACCACGCTCGGCACGCCCGCCTACATGTCGCCCGAACAGGCGCGCGGCGACGCCACCGTGGACCACCGGGCCGATCTGTACGCGCTTGGCGTGGTGATGTACGAGTTGCTCGCCGGCGCGCATCCGTTCGGAGCTCGCCCGCCGAAGGAGCTCATCGCCGCGCACATCGCGGAGGCGCCGCCGCCGCTCTCGGCGCGCCGCCCCGATGTGGCGCCCGCGCTCGCCGCGCTCGTGATGCGCTGCCTCGAGAAAGATCCCGCGGCGCGCCCGCAGTCGGCGGAGGACGTCGTGGCGGCGCTCGATGCCGCGCGCCCCGCTGGCGAGGGTGCGGGCACGCGTGCATCGCGTCGTCTGTCGACGCGGGCGGTCGTGGTTCTCGTCGCGGTGGTGGTTGCGCTGGTGACCGCTGGCGCGCTGCTCACGACGCGCGGCTTGGAGGCTCGACATCAGGCGGCGACGACCGCCGCGGCGACCCCGACCGGGACCGGGGCGGGCGGCGCGCGCAACCTGTCCAGCATCCACCGAGTCGCGGTGCTGCCGTTCGTCAATACCGGCGGCGCCTCGGCCGACGACTACTTCAGCGACGGGCTCACCGACGAGCTGGCCCACGCGCTCGCGCACCTGCCGGGGATGCAGGTGGCGGGGCGCACGTCGAGCTACTCGTTCAAGGGGAAGTCCGCAACCGCGCGGGAGATCGGCCGGGCACTCGGCGTCGACGCGCTCGTCAATGGGACGGTGCGGCGCGCGGGTGACCGCCTGCGCGTGACCACGCAGCTGGTGAGCACGGCCAACGGTACCGTGCTATGGGACAGCATCTACGAGAGCCCCTCGCGCGATGTCTTTGCCGTGCAGGATGAGTTCACTCGTGCCATCGTTGCGGCGCTCGCGCCCTCGCTCGGCGATC
>DASUJH010000029.1 GCA_036279355.1 Gemmatimonadales bacterium | reverse complement strand
AGCACCGCGCCGCCGAGCAGGAGCGTCGCGGGCAGCCGCTCGGCGATGAGCTGGGTGACGGGGCGGCCGTACTGGATCGACACGCCGAGGTCGCCTTGCAGCACGCCGCCGGCCCACGCGGTGAACTGGTGCGTGAGCGGCTGGTCGAGTCCGTAGCGCGCGCGGAGCGAGGCGATCTCAGCCGGCGTGATGCGGTCGTCGCCGGCGAGGCGGCCGAGCGGGTCGCCGGGGGCGAGACGCATGAGGAAGAAGAGGAGCACGGTCGCGAGCACGAGCGTCAACGCCGCCTGCGCCGTGCGGCGCGCCAGCCAACGGCTCACCGCACGCTCCACTCCCACAGGTCGCGCCACACCGACACCGGCTCGAACTTGACGGTGCCGAGCCGGCGGTTCACCGCGAAGACGTAGCTCGGCGCGTAGATGAAGGCGGCGGGCGCGTCGGCCTCGATGCGGCGGAGCGCCTGCTGCCAGAGCGCGCCGGCGCCGCGCTGCGCCATCATCGCGCGCTCCATGAGCGAATCCACGCCGGGGTCGCAGTAGTGCGCGACGTTGGTGCCGCCGTGGCACGACCAGCTCTGGGTGAGCCCTGACGGCGTCGGGTCCTGCGACGCGGAGGAGAAGTCGATGTCGAAGTCGCCGCGGCTCCGCCGCTCGGCCCATACCGGGCCGTCGAGCCGCACGAGGTCGATGTGCACGCCGAGCTGGCGGAGCTGTTCCTGCACCAGCAGCCCCAACTGCCGGCGTACGTCGCTCTGGAGCGGGTAGTTGAGCGCGAGCGAGAGCGGGCGGCCGGCGCGGTCGAGCACGCCGTCGCCGTCATGATCGGTCCAGCCGCGCGAGGCGAGCAGTTTCCGGGCGCGCGCCGTGTCGGGACCCGCCGCGCGCGGCGAGCCTCTGCGCACCCAGAGGAGCTGCGACACGGGGCCGTAGGGCACGTCGGCCCAGCGGCCGAACGTGGCGCGCAGCATGAGCTGGCGGTCGAGCGCCAGCACGAGCGCCTGGCGCACGACGGAGTCGGAGAGGATCGGATGCGGGCGGGCGGAGTCGGCGCGGTCGCGCTGGTTGAAGAGGAGATAGCCCATGAGCGGCGACGGCACGCTCACGAGCTTGAGGTCGGGCGCCCCGGAGAGGCGCTCGATGTTGGAGAGCGGCGCCGGCACCGCGTCCATCGCGTCGACTTCGCCGGTGAGGAGCAGATTCATGCGCGCGTCCGGATCGGCGGCGATGCGCAGGAACAGGCGCTGCATGCCGGGCTTGCCGAGGAAAAATTTGGGATCGGCGGCAAGCTCGGTGAACTGGCCCGGCACGGTGCGCACGAAGCGGAACGGGCCGTTGCCCACCGGATGATCGACGAACGCGCGCGGCAGATCGGGCGTGGCGGCGCCGTTGGGCAGGAGGTGCGACGGCAGCGGCTGCACCTGGAAGGTGGCGTCGTAGAACTGCTCGGCGTACGGATGGTCGAAGCGGATGACGACGCGGCGATCGCTCTCGGCCGTGACGCTCACGATGTGATGCAGCAGGTCGGCGAGCTTGGGCGCGATCTTGGGGTTGCGCGCGCGCTCGAAGGCGAGCAGCACGTCCTGCGCGACTACCGGCGCGCCGTCGTGCCAGCGGGCGCGCGGGTCGAGATCAAAGGCGAGCGTGACCGAGTCGCGGCGGGTCCAGCTCCGCGCGAGCTGTGGGGTGAAGCCGGCGTCGCCCGAGGTGTTGAGGCCGGGGCCCAGCGCGGCGAGGCGGAGGAAGAGCTGGTCGGCGAGGTCCTGGTTGCCGGTGGCGGAGGCGGCGCCCTCGATCATCGTGGGGATCGGCACCGTGGCCTGCTGGGCGGTGACGATGACGATCGTGTTGCGGTCGCGGCCCTTGAATGCGCCCCGGGTCGCGGCGAACGCGGCGACAGCGACGAGGGACGCGGCGAGCGCGCCAGCGAGCGTGCTCCGGCGGACGACAGGGGCCACGCGGGTTCCGATGCCTAGGTTGGGAGGGGTGACGGAATGTAGCGCGGCGGGGGCGCGGCCGGTATTCGCGGCGGGTCCCGGCCCGGCATGTGCGAAGGGCCCGGCCCGCCATGCGAGGGGTGCGCCACCTCCGGACAAGCACACCGTCCTCCGGCGGCGCACCCCTCGCATGGCGGGCCTAGGTTTCTCGGCGGGACGACATCACCGGCACCACGTGACCGGTACCACGTCAGCGGCACCATGTCCACGCCGCCGAGCGGAAGGTGTCGGCAGCGCTCCGCGTGGCGAGGTTTGCGCTGGTCGCCGGCTCGTGGGCCACGCCAGCCCATTAGCTTGCTACCGCTTGGATGACCTGTGGCTCCCCCTTGACGCCGCCACCCTCACCTTGATGCAGCCGCTTCGTCCGCATGTGCCGAGTCAGGAGCGCCGCCGACGCGGGGCTGTCACAAATGGGGCCCTACTTGTCGCAATTGGGGCCTTACCGCGCCCACCGCATTGGGAAGACTAATGCTAGGTTCACCCTCCACCTACGACATTCGCGCGCTCGCCCGACCGAAATCGGGTCGTCGGCGCGGCGCCGACCGAGCTGAGACGTGTCGAAGGTACGCAGCCGTGCACGCTCCGAAGGACGTTTGCGTTGCACCGGTAGGCGCCGTGGCTGGCGAGCGTCTGTGAGGGCCGCCCGACTGCTCTAACGAGCAGAGCGTCACGTTCTTGGAGCGCGAAGCCTGTCGTGAACCCGCTGGAACGCTCATTGCACCCTTGCGGCAGGATGTAGCGCGCTTGGCGCCTGCTGCAAGGCCGCGCTGATTGTCGATATCGCAGGTCGCCCATTCCCGACTCGGAGGGAGGCGCAGCATGAAGGAGCTGCGATCGAGGTGCTGCGGGATTCTGTTGTTGGCAGCCTTGGCGCTGATCGGTTGCCACGACTCGGGTCCGGATGCCACTGCTCCGCACGCTCCGGTGCTGAACGTGGCGGCTTTCGTGACCAATGCGGCACAAGCCGCCTTAGGGCCTAACGGGCTCTTCCAGCTTCCGACGGAGTCACCGAACGCAAATGAAGCAACATCCGCACGGGCGCGTCAGCTCGCGCTGGCCTGGGTCGCCGACATTGGCCCACAGTTGCGTGGTTTGCTTGAGCGGGAGCACGGTTCGGCGATCGACTTCAGCTCTCTCATGCCATGCGGACGGCCGCTGTATGCGACAGCTGCATTTGAGCCTATGGCGCCCGATGTGCCCATTGGGATTCGCCGGCCGTACGGTGCCCAGTGGATTATCGGACTTTGTGACGGCCATGGTGTGCTGACAGTGAGCTTAGCCGTATCAGCGCTTACGACCGACGTTGAGACCGATGCTGGTCATCTTGGGCCCTCCAAGCCCGGTAGCGGGAGCGAATTCTTTGCTATGGGCGTCCCTTCCAGTTGGGATAGTCCAGTCGGCTTGTCACCAGAACGCGCCGTGGCGCAAATGGGCGCCGCGTTGGGAGCGCGCATCATCGCACCGCCGGTGCTGATTGCGGCGTCGCCGACCGAAGCGTACCCACAGGGCGCCTTGTGGCGGCTCGATCTTGAGCACCCGCTTGCGCTGAAGACACACTCTGGGCGAGCGATTGCGGCGGCCCAGACGATCTACGCCGGGCTGGGCGCGCGAGTTGGTCGGCTCATTGCGGTGAGCGATTCGGAGCTGAATGTACCTCTGGCTGATCAGCCGGATGATATCGCAATCCCTTATCCCGTCTATACGAACCGATTGAGCGGCACTGACTCCAATGCAGCACGGCCAGTCCAATGGGCATCCGCGCACGCGCGGCGTCTGCAGGAAGTGCCGATTCGCTTTGAGCTTGCAAGATGAGAGGGGGTGATATGGATCGCCACTTTGGCCGCAACTTGTTAGTAGTGCTGTCCGCTGCGGTGCTTCCAGCATGCATCGCCGATCAGCAGCAGCAAGATAGCGTCACAAAGTGCGTTGTTGAACCTGACGGCGTCTGGCTCCAAATCATCGTCGACGAGGCTGTCAGCTCCCCCGATCGGTGTCCTTACAACATTGCCAACTATCGCACCGCCCAGCAAACGTTTGCCGGTTACATCGATGGGGATCCGTCGTATGTAGTCTCGGGTGTCTCGGAGGCAGCCACCAACATCTACACCGAATCTGGATCTCTATCGGCCGGTCCCAAGTTCGACGGATTCGCTGGGTTCCCGCCGCAATCTCAGCCGAGCATCAGCTACTTCGCCGGCCTTGGCCAAAATCCCCATGGCAGTGAGACTGGAGAGGATATTGGGGTTGTGCAGGTGACAAGCAGCGCTGGCACAGCTGTCGGTACCGCCGATCTGACGTACTACTACGGTATATATTCCAACATCACGGCTTCGACCTTTGATCCCGGGCCAGTGACCTTCACGAGCAGCATCTCGAACTATCGAGCTCCGACCACGTACCGATGGTGGCGAGACGGAACAGCCTTGGCGAATACGGGCTCAAGCATCAGCACAACCCTTGCCGCAGGCCGATACACGTTCAAAGTGGTGGTCAAGGACGCCGACGGCGACTCGGGTTACGTCTCGAAGATGTTCACAATCGGCGATCCAACGAACTGTCCGAGCGTGTGTCCCAAGTAGCCGCTCGTGAATCGCGACACCCCGCAGGGAGAGCGGTCAGCGCGACCAGGTCCAGGCTGCCGACCGAAAGATGTCGGCGAAGGCGGCGGCGCGCTCTACAATGGCGCCCCCGCGGTCGAGGGTGAGCCAAGATTCTGCGGGTGCCCACTCGCGCGCCGCGTCGGTGATGGCCTCGGCAGCCTCAGCGAACGAGACGCGGCGTCCTAGTGCATCTCGCAAGGTGACGTCGGGGGGCGGGCTCTCGGTGCCGCGCAGTGCGGTCTCCAGCGGCCGCGCGCGAGCACTCACGGCGCTTAACACCCGCTGGTCACCGCTGAGAAGGAGCGAACCGTGCTGTAAGAAGGCCGCGCGGGTGCGGAGCTGTGCGCTGCCGGCCACCTTGCGGCCGGCGATGGTCACCTCGCCGCCCGCCGCTGAGTCGAAGCAAGCGCCGGCGCCGAGCGGGGCAGCACGCGCGACTGGTGCGAGCGCGGCATCGGCGCCGAGATACCTGAGCCCGCGTGCGAGCGCTTCGTGGATGCGGCGGTGGCTCTCGGCCAGCGAGCCCATGGCACCCGAGGGCGCCGCGACCGCGTACGTCAGCTCGTCCGCGTGCCACACCGCGCGCCCGCCGGTGGGGCGGCGCACGGTGTCGAGCCCGAGTGCCTCGATGCGCTCGCGCCGGTACCGCCGCGCGGCGGGCTCGTGGCGGCCGAACGAGAGGCAAGGTGGTGACCAGCGGTAGAGCCGCAGAAACGCATCGCCCTCGAGCTCGGCGAGATCGAGCAGCGCCGAGTCGATGCCCATGTTGATGAAGCCGGGGCGGGGCAGGTCGTCGATCCAGAGGTGCCAGATCATCGGCTCGTCGTCGCGCGCTCGAGCGGGTTCAGCCGAATAGTCGCGGGCGCAGCAAAAG